>DATCOR010000311.1:0-9590 GCA_036564585.1 Candidatus Limnocylindria bacterium
CTCGAACGGCTCATCGAGCGGGCCGACGTCGTTGTCGAGAACTTCAGTCCCGGCACCCTGGCGCGCCTCGGCTTCTCCAAGGCGCGCATTCGCGCGCTCAATCCGCGCGCGATCTTCTGTCAGATCTCCGGTTTCGGCCAGGACGGCCCGGGCCGCGCGTGGGCCGCCTACGACCTCATCGTGCAGGGGATGGGCGGGATCATGAGCCTGACCGGTCCGCCGGGCGGCGATCCGGTGATGGTGGGGGTCCCACAGGCCGACATGGTCGCCGGGATGTTCGCGGCGTTCGCGATCCTCGCCGCGCTGCACGCGCGAGAGCGCACCGGCGAAGGTCAGGCCATCGACGCGACGATGATCGGCGGGCAGGTCGCGCTCCTCTCGCGGCAGGCCGCGCGGTACTTCGCCGACGGCACGGTGCCGAGGCCCGAGGGGAACGTGCACGCCTCGATCGTCCCGTACCAGACGTTCCGCGCGGCCGATGGCTTCGTGAACGTGTGCGCCGGCAACAACGCGCTGTTCGAGCGGCTCTGCGCGGCCCTCGACCTCGACGATCTCGCGGACGACGCGCGTTTCGCGGACAACGGAGCGCGCATCCAGAACCGCGCCGTGCTCATCCCGCTGCTCGAGAAGCGCATCGCCGCCCTTCGGAAGGATGACGTCGTTGCGCGGCTGCGGAAGGCGAACGTGCCGGTCGGTCCGATCAACGGTCTCGACGACGTATTCACCGATCCGACCGTCCGACACCTCGGGCTCATCGCCGAGGTCGACCATCCGACCGCCGGCCGGGTGCGCGCGCCCGGGATCCCGGTGCGCATGGACGGGACGCCGCCATCGGTGCGGATGCATCCGCCGCTACTCGGCGAGCACACCGACGAGGTGCTCGCGGAGCTCGGGTATGGGACCGGCGAGATCGCGAAGTTGCACAAGGATGGCGCGGTCTAGCCTCGTCGCGCTCTGCCTGCTGCTGGCCGCCTGCTCGTCGTCGGTCGTGCCACCGCCGTCATCCTCTCCGGGTGCGCGTACGCCGCGGACATTTGCGCCGACGCCGTTCAACGAAGGTGCGGTCCACTACGTCGAGACTGCCCGCGCATTCCTCGATGCGTACGACGCGGGGCGTTACGACGATGCGATCGTGTACATCGATGAGCACATCCTGTTCAGTGGCGACTGCGACTACGACAGCCGCAAGCTCTACTCCATCAGCGACCACGAGTCGGCGACGTACTGGCTCAAGGGTCGTATCGCCGACCACGACCGGATCGACATCATTCGGGTCGTCGATCTGCAGGACGGCGAGTCCACGATCGGCCTGGAGATCGCGCGGTCGAGTGACACGATCCGGGCACGAGGCTATGGCTCGGCCGTCCGGCCGCGCGTGCCACTCTTCCTTCGCTTCAGCCTTGATGGTCACCGCATCACCCAGCTCGCATTCGTCTGGAGCAGACCGGTCCCGAGCTTCGCGGACTGCCTGCCCTAGCGGCGAGTGGTCCAGTACACCTTCGTGAGGTAGGGGAGCGTCACCGTGGTCCGGCCGCGGAGGTCGGGATGGGTCGCGGCGAGGTCGCGGAAGCGATCCAGGACGCGCGCTCGCTCGGCGTCAGGCAGCGACGCGATGCTCGAGACCGTCGCGGCGCGCTCGGTGATCTCGGCCGGCGTCAGGAGCTGGGCGTGCTCGACAACGCGCTCCTCGAGCGGGGCGAACAGCGTCGTCCGCTCGAACGCGGCGCGCCATCGCCCCGTCTGGTGGTCGGGACGATCGGGATCGACGGCGTCGACGAGCGCGTCGAAGGCCGCGACCCAGGCGGTGCGCCGATCGCGCACGTTCCAGATGAGCCCGAGTCGTCCGCCCGGTGCCAGGACCCGGTGGAATTCGGCGAGCGCGCGATCGCCGTCGAACCAGTGGAACGCCTGGGCGACCGTGATCGCGTGCGCTGAGCCGTCGCGCAGCGCCATGCGCTCCGCGGTGCCGTCGAACGGGACCGCCATCGGCACGTTCTCCGCGATCCGCTCGCGCATCTCCGCCAGCGGCTCGACCGCGATGACCGTCGCGCCGGTGCGCGCGAGGGCGCGGGTCAGCTTCCCGGTGCCGGCGCCGACGTCGACCACGATGCGGCCGCGTCCGATGCCAAGCTCGCGCACGAGGATGTCGACCGCGGCGTCCGGGTACTCGGGCCGGATCTTCTCGTAGAGCTCGGTCGTCGGCGCGAAGCCGCGCGAGACGTAGTCGTGGAGCGGCTCGGGTGACATTGGGTCCATCGTATCCAGCATGTCGGTCGTGATCGTCGGTCCGCTCGCGTTCGACGATGTCCAGGCGCCCGCGGGCAGGCGTTCGGGTCTGCTCGGTGGATCCGGCGCGTACGCCGGCATCGCCGCGGCGAAGCATGGCCCGGTCGCGCTCGTGTCGATCGCCGGCAGCGATCTGGACGACGTCATGCTCGAGCCTGTCCGACGTGCCGGTGTGGATCTCGCGGGGCTGCAGCGTGTCGCCGGACGGACGCTGCGCTGGACGGGTAGCTACACCGAGGGCCTGACGGAAAGCGAGGTCCGCAATGCCGACCTCGGCGTGGTCCATCGATGGGATCCGGTCGTGCCCGAGTCCGCACGCGATGCGCGGCACGTGCTGCTCGCGAACACGGACCCAGCGCTGCAGGCGCGAGCCCTCGACCAGCTCCGGCCCGACGTCGTCCTGCTGGACACGATGGATCAATGGATCCGCGAGCGGCGGCGCGCGTTCGAAGCGATGATCGTGCGCGCGACGATCGTGTCCCTCAATGAAGCGGAACTCGTGCAGCTCACCGGCGAGCGCGATGTGATCGCCGCCGGACAGCTTCTCGTCGGCCGCGGTCCGCGCGCGGTCGTCGTGAAGCGCGGCGCGCGCGGTGCGACGCTCGTCACGCGCGCCGGCGACTACGCGCTGCCGGCGTATCCGATCGCGGCCATCGACCCGACCGGCGCGGGGGACGCGCTGGCCGGTGCATTCATCGCCCGGCTCGCCAGGCATGGGCGCACTGATGAGGCCGTACTGCGAGAGGCCCTCGCCGCCGGGATGGCCGCTGCGTCGTTCGCGGTCGCCTCATTCGGCCTCGAGGCGCTGGCCGCCGCGACCATCGGCCAGCTCCGGACCCGAGCGGCCTGGCTCGCCGAGCGCGCGGGAACCGCCAAGGCCGGCCGGCTGTACGAGGGGCGGTAACGAACTCCGTGGAGGGCCGACCACTGGAGCGATCGGGCGAATCCGCATTGGTGGAGCGTGCAAAACGTGGTGACCAAGACGCGTATGGCGAGCTGGTCACGCGCTACCAGGCGCTCGCTGCGCGGGTCGCGTACGTGATCACGGCCAGCTCCGCCGAGGCGGAGGATGTGACCCAGGACGCCTTCGTGAAGGCGTACTACGCGCTCGACCGCTTCCGCGACGGCGCCCCCTTCCGGCCGTGGCTCCTCCGGATCGTCGCCAACGAGGCGAAGAACCGCAAGGCGGCGTCGGGTCGCCGCCCGACGGTGGAGCTGGGTGCCGCGGCGGATCGCGCCTCGGGTGAGACGGCCCTCTCACCCGAGGACGCGGCCGTCGCGGGCGATCTGCGCGCCGGCCTCCTCGCCGCGATCGGCCGGCTCCGCGACGAGGACCGGCTCGTCCTGGAGTACCGCTACTTCCTCGATCTCTCCGAGGGCGAGATGGCCACGAGCCTCGGCGTCGCGCGGGGCACCGTGAAGTCGCGCCTCTCGCGCGCGATGACCCGCCTGCGCGAGGTCTACGCCGATGCGTGAGCTGCGGATGACCGACGATCAGCTCGCGCTGGCGCTGACCGACCTCGGGACGCGGATCGCCTGGCCGCCCGTCCCCGACATGCGCGCCCGCGTGCTCGCCCGCATCAGCGCGCCGCGCAGGTCCGAGTGGTGGCGCGCGTTCTGGTCACCGCGTTATGCCTTCGCGCCCGCGTTGGTCACGATCGCGCTCGCGCTCGTCGCGGTGCTCGTGTTCTCGCCGCAGGCCCGCGCGACCGCGACCGACATCCTGCGGCTGCGCGGCGTTGAGATCTTCCGCGGCCCGGTGCCCAGCCCGACTCCGAACCCGTCGCGGTCGCCCGGATCGATCCAGACGCCCACGCAGTTGCCCGCTGCCGGTCTCGGCGTGCTCGTGTCGCTCGATGAGGCAAAGGCACGGGCGGGGTACGCCATCGTGTTGCCGGCGGATCCGGCTCTCGGCGCGCCCGACCAGGTGTACCTGCGTGCGACACCGACCTCCACCGCGGTCTCGTTCGTCTACACCCAGCGCGCCGGCATCCCGACGTCACCGCAGGCCGGCGTGGCCGCGATCGTCACCGAGTTCTCCGGCGGGACGGTCGACGAGCAGTTCTTCGGCAAGGTGCTCGACCAGGGCACCACGGTCGAGAAGGTCACGGTGAACGGCCAGCCCGGGTTCTGGATCGAGGGCACGCCGCACTTCTTCTTCTACCGTCCAGCCGGCAACCCGGCCGCGGTCGAGCAGGAGACCCTCCGATTGGCCGGGAACACGCTCATCTGGACCCAGGGCGACCTGCTCATGCGGCTCGAGGCCCAGGTGGACCAGGCCACCGCCCTGCGGATCGCAGCCAGCGTTCGGTAAGGGAACCGCTGCCGCCCGCCCGCTGTAAGGAGGGCGTGCGCCGTCTTTCCGTGCTCCTCGCGGTCCTGTTGCTCTCGGCCTGCGGCAGCCTCAAGGAGGAGGCATCGCAAGTGGCCTCGCAGCCCGCGCACGAGCTCCTCTATGTCGCCACCGCGACAGGGATGTCGGTCGTCGATGCGACCACGGACTCGCTGGTCGCGGCGCTCCCCGTCGGCACTCTCCTGCCGGACCGGTCTCGGTACTGGACGGTCGATCCCGGCGACCACACGACCGTTCGCGGCATCGATCCCGCGACCGCCGTCGACCGGACGTCGTTCGTGCTCGACGGCCGGTGGTCGGTGCCGGCGTCGTACGGGCCCGCGCCGAGCGGGTTGTCGGCCAACGGCAAGTGGATGGTGCTCGTCGGCCCGCCGCACGCGACCGGTACCTTGATGGTCAACCGGTTCGCGGTTGTCGATCTCGCGAACGGCAAGCTCGACCGGGTGGTCACCGCGGACGGCGACGTGGGATTCGATGCGGTGAGCGACGACGGCCGCAACCTCTACCTCGTCGAGCACCTCGTACCGGCGCCCCATTACGCGGTGCGCGTGGCAAGCTTCAACGGCGCCGGCCTGCAGGACGGCGTGCTCGGGCAGGTCAAGACCGCCGAGCCCGAGGTCATGAACGGTCTGTATCACGCGTCCGTCGCGGTCGGCAGCGACTGGTTCCTCAGTCTCTACTCG
This sequence comes from Candidatus Limnocylindria bacterium, assembly GCA_036564585.1. GTDB lineage: Bacteria > Chloroflexota > Limnocylindria > P2-11E > P2-11E > UBA4735. Next base: position 5,323 of record DATCOR010000311.1, read on the forward strand.
AACCCGGGACGCGGTCCGTTCATCCACGCGTTGAACACGACGCAGCTCTACGCGCAATGCATCCTCAACATGCCCGACGTGCCGGCCGGGCTCCGGCCGGCGTGGTCGATGCTCCTCGATGCGAAGCGCGACCGACTCTACGCCGTGAACGGCGCCGGTGGCGTCGTGAGTGAGATCAACACGTCAGCGCTCATCGTGTTGCGTTCGAACATCGAGCTCGCGCCTACGGCCACGTCGCTCGCGGGCGCGCCGGTCCATCCCGCGGCGCTGTCGGCCGACGGGACGCGGATCTACGCGGCGGCCGAGCACGGCGTGATGGTCATCTACACCGGCGACCTGTCCGTTCGCGCGCGTTACCTGACCGAGCGGCTCGTCGATTCGGTCGCGCTGAGCGATGACGGTCAGCGCCTGTACGTCGTCTCGGGCGGCACGATCACGAAGGTCGAGGCCGCGACCGGCAGACCGCTCGGCACGCTCACTTCCGCACCCGCGGCGCTCGGCCTCCTGGCCGTCGGGAGCCGCTGAGCCGGCCGGAAGCAACCGAGCCTCTCCGGTGTTAGGGGAGGATGGACACCGTCGCCTTCGTCGTGGCGCACGAGGCCTTCGAGGCCCACGTCATCGAGGCTGAGGAGTGGGAGCGCGCGGGGTGGTCGGCGCGCCTTGTCGCGGCGCACGTGATCGGGACCGATCGTCTGCTCACCGAAACCGCCGCGCGGATCCTGTTCGGCACGAAGCTCATGTACGGCAAGCCCGCGACGTACGACGCAGAGTTCCTGAGCAGCGACGCGTACTTGCGGGCGCTTGCCGACAGCGTCGGTGACCGGTGCGCGCTGGTGGACGAGCTCCGCCGGAGCCGGGCTGCGCTGGTTGCGATCGTGTCACAGCTCAGCGTGAGCGATGGAGCGACCGCGGTGCCGGCGCGGATCGTCGACGGGCCTCGGGTCCTGGTGGACGGGCCCGTCGCCTTCGCGATCCTCCTGCAAAAGCATGCGGACGTGCACATCCCGGCGCATGCCCTGGAAGTGGCCGAGCGAGCGTTCACCCGATCGGGCTAGTTCATCTGACGAATTGACCGGCCACAGACACTGAGTGGGATGTCTCCGCTGGATGGTGTGGTCGCGACCCCAAATGAGGGCGACCGGCGCGCGGATCTCGAGCAGCTGAAGGAGGGCGCCGCCCTCCTCGCGCAGCACGGGAACCGCGTCGCCGCGCTCGCCGTCCTGTGGGCCGCGGTGGCCATGGATCCGGTCGACCAGAGCGTCCATCGCCGCCTCGCGGCCGCGCTCGCGAGCGGCGGCGACCTCGAGGGCGCGGCCCACGAGTACGTGCGCTACGTGGAATTCCTGCTGCCGCGCGGCGAGCTCGAGCTCGCGACCGCCGAGCTGCACTACGCGGCGCAGACCCTCGGTCGCGTCCAGAAGCTCACCGATGCGGTGGTCCGGGTCAAAGCGCAGCTCCCCGAGCTGCTCGAGCAGTCCCGCCAGCGGGTCGAGCCCATCGCCGCGCCAACGACCGAGCTGCACGACGAGATCAAGGCCGAGTTCAACCCCTGGATCGTGCCCGCCGAGCAGAAGGTCGTCCAGCTGCCGGTGGCGCACCAGACCCGCGTCGTCTTCCACACGTGCCTGCACGACGACGGCGAGGCCGCGTGGCTGCAGCTCGAAGGCGGTACCGACGAGGTCCTTCCGGACAAGGTGCGCCTCTTGTTCCGCGATGAGATCCTCGAGACCCGCCGATGCATCCCGATGCCTGCCGGCCGCAAGAGCCACGCCCGCCCGGACGGCGACAGCAAGGTGTGGGTCGTCCTTCGTGCTCCCGAAGAGATGCTCCGCGCGATCGATCGCGACGAGGGCGATGGCTACCGCGTCGAGGCGCTCGTGAAGGGCGAATGGCTCGCGGTCGATCTCGAGGACACCGGCTGCCGCTTCGGCATGAAGCGTCGGGAGACTCGCTCGGCCTAGCGGCCGATCCGTCGAGTCGGGGTGGAGAGACTTGAACTCTCGACCTCTGAGTCCCGAACCCAGCGCGCTACCAAACTGCGCTACACCCCGTGCGGAGCACTCAGTCTAGCCGACGCGACCTGACGCGGTGCGCGACACTCCAGCGCGATGAGCGTTGACCAGATCGTCGTCGGCATCGCGGGCGCGGTCTGCATCGCCGGTGCCGTCACCGCGGTGGCCCATCGCGATCCCCGGACGGCAGGCGTCGCGCTCGCCGGCGTGCTCCTCGGCCTGGCCGTTCTGTACGCCGGGCTGGCCGCGCCGGCAGTGGCGGCGGCGGTGATCGTGGTCGCGCTGTTCTCGACCTTGCCGTTCGTCGTGCACCTCACCGTGGCGACATCGCGGGCGACATCGCGCGTCCACGCCTCCGATCGGCCGCGGGTGACGGGAGTGGCGCTCGTGTTGGGCGCGACGCTGCTCGCACTCCTGGCCGTCGCCATCGCGCTCGGAGAGGTCCCGGTGAACGTCTCCGTGCGGTCTGCTGACGGATACGACCTCGCCGCGCTCGGCGATCTGCTGGCCGGCCGCGCGGCGGTCGCGGCGGGTGGGTCCCTCGTCGTATTGCTCGCCGCGCTCATCACCGCGCGGGCCGCGCGACACGACCGGCGGTCGTTGCGGTGACCACGGCCGCGTACCTGGCACTCGGCGCGGTCTTGTTCGCGGTCGGCGCCGTCGGCGCCGTGATCCGGACGTCCGCAACGGGACGCCTCGTCGGTGTCGAGCTCATGGTCGCCGCGGCGACGCTCACGTTCGCGGCCTCGGGGGTCGGTTTCCGCGAGCTCGACGGTCAGATGGCCGCGCTGGTCGCGATCGTGGTCGCCGCGGCTCAGGCGATCGTCGGGTACGCGCTCGTCTCGCGCGTTCGGCGGCCCGAGTGACGCTCGCGCTCGTCGTCGCGATCCCGCTCGCGAACGCGTTCGCGATCGCGGTGCTCGGCGGCCGGCTCGGACGCCGGACCCTGGGCATCGCCACGACGCTCGCGCTGCTCCTGTCGTTCGGTGCGGGCGCATCGATGATCGCCACCTTGCGCGACCGTCCGACGGTCGATGCGTTCATCGCGACCTGGCTGCCGCTCCCGGGCGCGGACCTCGCACTCACCGTCGACAGCGCGATGCTCGCGGTCGCGCTCGCGATCGCCGGGGTCTCGGCGCTCATCGCGCTGTATTCCATCGGCTACCTCTCGCGCGATCGCGGGCTGCAACGCTACTTCTCCGCGTGCTCGCTCCTCGTCGCCGGGATGCTGCTGGTCACACTCGGCGCGAACCTCCTGGTCGTCATCGCGGGATGGGAGCTCGCCGGCGCAGCGGCGTACCTGCTGGTGGGGCACCACCGCGATCACGCGGTCGCGGCCGCAGCTGCGTCGAAGCTGTTCGTGATCGACCGGATCGGGGACGCGGCGCTCGTCGCCGGCACGCTGCTGCTCCTGAGCGAGTTCCACACCGTGGACCTCGCTCAGCTCAGCGGGGTCGCGCTCGAGCACGGAAGCACTGTCGGCGGCGCGCCGATCGTCGCGAGCGTCCTGTTGCTGATCGGCGCGGTCGCCAAGTCCGCGCAGGCGCCGCTCCACGGCTGGCTTCCCGATGCGACCGAAGCGACCACGCCGGTGTCCGCGCTCCTGCAGACGGTGGCCGTGACGGGCGGGGTCGTGCTGCTCATGCGGATGCGCTCCGTGCTCGTGCCCGACGTGCTGCAGGCGGCGGCGATCATCGGCGGCGTGACCGCGTTCGGAGCGGCGCTCGTCGCGATCGCGGAGCGTGATGTGCGCCGGGTCCTCGCGTGGTCGACGATCTCGCAGGTCGGGCTCATGTTCGTCGCCGCCGGCTTGGGCGCCTTGTTCGCGGCGCGTTTCCAGCTCATCGCACACGCCGTCGTGAAGGCGGTGCTCGTGCTCGGTGCCGGTTCGGTGCGGCGCGCGACCGGCGACGAATCGGATCTCGCGCGACGTGGTGGGATCGGCTGGCGGATGCGTTGGACCGCTGGAGCCTTCGGCATCGGCACGCTGGCGCTCGTGGGCATCCCGCCCGCGGCCGGCTTCTTCGGCATCGCCGCGATCGTGAGCGCCGCGTTCTCGGAGAGCGACGCGCTGCTCACCGCGCTCGTGCTGCTGGCGGTCGCGGCGTCGGCGTTCGCCGGTGTGCGTCTCTTCGCGCTCATGTTCGCGGCCCCGCCGGCCGCGGTGCGCGCGACCGATGCGCCACGCCGGCTGCAGGACGTGTCGCTGGTCCTGCTCGCGGTCGGCGCGCTCGCGTTCGGCGCGGTGGTGAGCGC
>DATCOR010000004.1:0-4366 GCA_036564585.1 Candidatus Limnocylindria bacterium
GCGTAGATGGCCACGAGTGCGGCGAGGCCAAGCCACTTGCCGCCGACGTATTCAGCGCGCCCGATCGGCCGCGACAGGATCGCGAGCGCGGTGCCCGACTCCACTTCGCCGCTGATCTGCGGCGCGGCGATGAACACGGCGGCCATCGCGAGCACGAAGCTGAACATGAACATCGTGACGATGAGGAACTGCGAGGAGATGAGCTTCACCTGCAGGTCGGGCAGTGGGGCGCCCCGCTGGGTGATGGTCGGGATCCGCGAGAAGCCCCAGCCCGTGAGCGCGATGACGACGAGGGTCAGGAGCAGCAGCGCGAGCAGCAGGCGCCGCCGCGCGGCCTCCCGGATGACGAGGCGGGCGATGACGAGCGCTCTCATGTGCGCGGCTTCTCGAGCAGGCTGAGGAACCGGTCCTCGAGCGACTCGTGGCGCGGCTCGACCGCATACACCTGTCCGCCGCGCTCGACGATCGCGCGGACGAGCTCGGGGACGCGCAGCGCGGGGATGCCGCGAACGACGAGCCACTCGCCCTCTTGCGACAGCTCGCCGAACGTGCGGAGCCCATCGAGCGCTCCGTTCTCGAGGCCGGTCGCGCGCACCCGGACGGCATCGGTCACGAGGAGCTCGCCGAGGGTGCCGACTTGGATGACGCGGCCGTGGTCGACGATCGCGACGCGATCGCAGACCTGCTCGACCTCCGTCAGCAGATGCGAGTTGAGGAACACCGTCGTTCCGCGCGCCTTGAGCGTGCGGATGATCTCGCGGACGTCATGGCGACCGACCGGGTCGAGCGCGCTCGTCGGCTCGTCCAGGAGCACGAGCGCGGGCCGGCCGAGGAGCGCGACGCCGAGCCCGAGGCGCTGCTGCATGCCCTTCGAGTAGCTGCCGACGCGGTCGTCGGCGCGGTCGGCGAGGCCCACGAGGACGAGCGCGTCCTTGATCTCCGCATCCCACTGCGCGCGATCCAGGCCGATGAGCTCGCAGTGGACGCGCAGCACCTCGCGCGCGGAGAGCCAGTGCTGATAGCGGAAGAGCTCCGGGAGGTAGCCGACGCCGCGCCGGGCCTGGCGGTGCGCGGTGCGGTCGGAGAGCGGCGCCCCGAGCACCCAGCCCTCGCCGGAGCTCGGACGCGCGAGGCCGAGGAGGAGCTTCACCGCGGTCGTCTTGCCCGCGCCATTCGGGCCGAGGAACCCGAACACGTCGCCCGCGGGGATCGACATCGTCAATCCCGCGAGCGCCGTGATCTTGCCGTATCGCTTCGCGAGCTCTTCGGTGCGGATCGCTACCGGAGGGGCATCGCTCACTTCAAGCTGTTGGCGACCGCGAGGGTCTGCGCTTCTGTGAGCGTGCCGCCCACCACGTACACGAGGCCGTTCTGCTGCCAGAGCACCCCGCTTCCGAGGCCGGTGGAGTCGCCGATGAACAACCCGGTCACGCCGTGCACGTTCACGTTCTTCGCGGCGGCCTGCCCGAACGGGATCGGGATCGGCAGTGTCGTGGCCGGATCGCCGATCGCGCGGATCTGCGCGGCGAGGGCCCCCGACACGCTCGGCTGCGAGAGGAGGTACGCCTGGAGCTCCGCCACCGTGGCGCCATCGGAGCCGACCGTCGGCGCCTTCGCGATGCCGACGGCGACCATCCCGCCGGGCTGGTTCTCGCTGCCGTACGTCACCATGATCGCCGGGCCGCCGGTGAAGATGAGGCTGCTGCCGTCGAGCTTCGCGGGCATCGGCGGAGCGGTACGGCCGATCGCGGCCGCACTCGCGCTGGCGAGCGCGGCGTCGAAGACGAACGTCGCCGTCGTGCGCGGGACGACCCCGTACCGCGCGGTCGCCGAGATCGACGCGGGCACGCTCACGCTGAAGGCGGGAAGCCCCGTCTCGGCCGTGGCCGCCGCGAGGCTCGCGACCTGGCGCGGGTTCGGCTGGGCGGACCAGGTCAGCGTGCCGAACTGCGAGAGCTGGCTCAAGGTCTCGAGGTCGGTCGTCGTGACGGTCACCGCAGCGAACTGCTTCGCCTCGAAGATCTGCAGGATCGAGTCGGCGACCCCGGTCATCGCGAGCGTCGTCGCGACGATCACTACCGAGGCCGCAGCCGCGAGCCACTTCGCCGGCGCGGCGAACCGGAACGCCGGCGCCGCGACCCGCGCGGGGCCGACACCGCTTCGCTCGATGGCCGCGGAGAATCGGGTGAGCCCCGCTTCCGCGTCCACCGCGATCGGCGGCATCGCCAAGAGCTTCTCGTTGCTATCGATGTTGTTCACGTGAGACCTCCCTGCGGAATGCGTCGTGCGCGCGCCGAAGGCGCGTGCCGACCTGATCGATCTTCGTACCGCTCGCCGCGGCGACCTCGGCGTAGCTGAGTCCGCTATAGCGGAGCGCGAGCAGCTCGGCGGACGCGCGCGGCATCCGCGCGAGCGCCGCACGGACCTCTCGCGCCCGCTCGCGCTCGAGTGCGGCGCCCTCGGGATCCCCTGACGCGTCAGGCGTGAGCGCGTCGCGCTCCTCGCGAGCCGTGCGCCGCGAGCGCGACCGCACTGCGTTCAGCGCCGTGTGCGCGGCGGCCCGATGGAGCCACGGCGCCGCGTACGGCGCGTCGGAGGGATGCGCGCGGTAGTAGGCGATGAAGACGTCCTGCGCGACGTCCTCGGCCTCGCCCTGGTCCGCGACGACCCGGTAGGCGATGCGCACCACCCGCGCGTACTCGGCGCGGAAGAGCTGCTCGAACGCGGCCGGGATCGCGCTCGCCCGAGGCCACGGTCGGTCCATCACAGCGGCGAGTTCAGCGTCCAAGCGCACATCCGTTCAAGCACCGCCGACAGGGGGAATGTGACAACCGGATGACAAGTAACAGCAGGTTTCGGTGACTCTACTTGCTTGTCCACACGCGGACGGAGTAACGGCACACCAGTTGCCTCCGAAACGCCCATTCTCGGCAAGATCGACCGGAGAAAGGACGGTGGTCATGGAACGATCTGGCTCGAAGGGGACCCTCGTGCACTTCCGGTGTACGAACCCCGTCCACGGGCGCCCTCCCGCGAAGCGGAGCGACACACTGACCCTCGTCGAGGGTTTGTGGGCCTATTGCCCGTTCGACATTCGAGCGGGCGACCACGAGTGGGTGCCGACCGGTGGCGTGACCATGGATTCGTTGCGGACCGAGGCCGGCGGAGCAGAGCTATTCGGGTAGCCGGCCGAAGAAGATGCGTGAAGCCGCGAGCAGCCCGATGCCGAGCGCCGCGGACCAGGAGATCGATGAGATGAGCGGCGAGCTGAAGTCCGTACCGGACAGCAGCGCATGCAGGAAGAGCGTCACGAACGCGACGTAGCTCGCGCGATGGATCCAGCGCCACAGGCGATCATCCAGGCGTCGCCGGAGCCAGCTCGTGACCGTGATCACGAGCACAACGTCGAGCGAGAGGGTCCCAAGACCGATCGCGAGCGGCGCGTAGGTCACCTGGAACGGGACCACGAGATCGAGCGGCGTGATCTGCGCCGTCCGATCGAGCAGCAACGAGCCGGCGTGCGCGAGCCCGAGCGGGATCCAGACCCAGGTCATGAAGTCATGGAGCGAACGGAGCGCGCGATTCGTCGCGAGGAAATCGAGGACCGACGTCCGGAGTGCGATGCCGGACAGGATGGACAGGCAGAGCGCGATGTAGGCCGCGACCCCCGTGGCCCTGGCCACGATCCACACGAAGAGCTGCGGGTCCATGCCTCAGGAAGTGTGCGTCAGGGTGATCGGTGCGAGGGTCGCCGACTGCACGCCCGGCGCGAGCGTCAGCCGCGGGCCTGGCGTCACTGTCGGGGCGCGTTGCCCCGGCCGGGTCGTAAGGAGCGGGCCGATCGTCGGCGCCGGGCTCGCCGGCGGCGCGGATCCACTCGCCGCGGGCCCGTCGGCGACCGGCGGCTGCAATGGCGCGCCCGGGTTCTTCACGTGTCCGCTCGCGTAGTCGAACGACCCGGCCAGCACGAACAGCGTGATGAAGAGCGCCGAGAGCTTCAACGACCAGGACGGCACGTCAGCTCCCGACGGCATGCATGAACGGGATGGTGTCGAAGCTCGCGCCGAGGACGTCCTGGCCGTCGAGGCCGAGGTGCCCGCTGAGGATCTCCTGGTACACGGACCGGAAGTCGACGTCGAAGCTCACGTTCTGCGACGGGTCGAGCTTCGCGAGGTTCGGACCCTGCCCGTAGAGGCCGCCCTTCACGGGATCTCCGATGAGGAAGACCGGCGCCGCGGTGCCGTGGTCGGTGCCGCCGCTCGCGTTCTCGACCGGCCGGCGGCCGAACTCGGACCACGTCGCGATGAGCACGCGGTCGGCCATGCCGTACGCGGTGAGGTCCTGGTGGAATGCCGAGACCGCCGCA
>DATCOR010000017.1:0-2781 GCA_036564585.1 Candidatus Limnocylindria bacterium
CGGACCACTGCTCGGGGGCCTGACGGATGTGCCGTTCGAGCACCGGGACCCAGCGGCGCATGCCCTCGCGCACGTCCAGCGCGCGGTCGCCGGTCTGCGGCAGCTCGAGAGCCGGCTCGAAGACCGCCCGAAGCACGTTCCCGTCGCGGTGCGCGAACGCGGGCATGAGCGCCGCGCCGGTCCGCAGCGCGAGCGCCACGTGGGCCGATGGCAGGAGCGCCGGCCGCCCGAAGAACGGCACGCGCTCGCCAATGCCGGTGACCGCGCGATCGGCGAGTACGCCGAGGATGCCGCCGCGCCGGAGGATGCGGGCGATCCCGAGCGCGGAGTCCGTCTCCACGAAGCGCAGGCCCATGCGGGTCCGTGCGCGATTGATCGCGCGGGCAAGCTCGGAGGTCTCGTTCTCGATCGGCAGCGTGATCTCGTAGCCGTTCGCGACGATGATCTGGCCACAGACCGAGATCGGCCCGACATGCGCGCTGGCCACGATCACGCCCTGACCACGCGCGACCGCCGCGACGAAGAGCTCCCACCCGTCGGTGACGACGACCCGGCGGACCTTCTCGTGATCGAGCCGCGCGAGGCGGAAGATCTCGATGTAGTGCCGCATCTGCTCCACGAACGCCTGCCGGACGAGCCGCTCGCGATCCGGCCGTTCCGGTACGACGATCGAAAGGTTCTCGCGGACGGCCGCTCGCGCGCCCGCCGACGCGCGATACGCGATCACCCCGCCGGCCGTCGCGACCGGGACCTCGAGCGCTGGTGGGAGATGGGGCAGCGCCCGCTCGGCGAGGCGGACCGCCGCGCCGGCGATCACGAGCTTGGGGCGATGACCGGCGCCGGCCACATCGGCCGGAAGATGTACCACTGGTCCGGCCAGCGGCTTACGAAGCCCTCGAGGCCGCGAGCGATGGCCTGCGTCGCGTGCTGGACGTCCTCCGCCGCCTGCTTCGTCCGCTCGACGAAGATCGGCGGCAGCGCGATACCGGTGAAGGTGTTGTCGTGCCGGCGCACGCACGCCGACACCACGATCGGCGCGCCCGACACCCGGGCGAGGCTCGCGGCGACGGCCGGGAACGCGGTCGGCGTGCCGAAGAAGTCAGCGTCGACGGTCTCGAAGGCCTGAGCGCGCGGGCCGAGATCCATCATCAGCCCGACCATCTCGTTGCGCCGGAGAGCGCCGAGGACCTTCTTGGCCGCACCGTCGGGCGAGAGGAGGGTGATGTTCTTGTGCGCGCGATTGCCGACGAGCAGGTCCATGAGCCGCTGGTTCTCGAGCTCGTCGGCGATGACGTTGAGCGGGATCTCGTCGGAGATGCGCGCGCCGCCGAGCTCGAAGTTGCCGAAGTGGATGGACACGAAGATGACGCCCTTCCCGAGAGCGAGCGCCCCGCGAAGGTTCTCCCAGCCCTCGACGTTCACGAGGCGCTCGAAGTCCGCGACCGTGAGCCTGGGGAATCGCATGATCTCGACGATGTATTTCGCGAAGTTGCGGAAGGACCGCCGCGCGACCCGGGCCACCTCCGGGTCGGTCCAGGGCCGCCCGAGGACGATCGCGAAATTGTGCTTCGCGATCTGGCGCTTCGCGGTCCAGGCCATGTAGCCGATCTCCCCGAGGATCACCGCGAAGGCGTAGAGCGGCCGGGCCGGGAGGCGCTGGGCGATACGCGCCCCGATCCGCCAGCCCCAGTAGCCGATGCCCTGAGTGATCCGCGCGATCAAGACGCCTTGCCGGCGAGCGTCTCGTTATCGCGCCCGGCGATGAAATCCTCGACCCGCTTGCGGGCGATGTCGTCGTGGATCTGCTTGGGCGGCGATTTCATGAAGTACGAGGCCGGCGCGACGACCGTCCCGCCGAGGCCGCGGTCGAGCGCGAGCTTGCAGCAGCGGATCGCGTCGATGACGACGCCGGCGCTGTTGGGCGAGTCCCAGACCTCGAGCTTCACCTCGGCGTTGAGTGGCACGTCGCCGAAGGTCGTGCCCTCCATCCGGATGTAGCACCACTTGCGGTCAAGGAGCCACGGCACGTAGTCCGACGGCCCGACGTGCACGTCCTTCGGGTCCATTTCGTAGTCCAGCATGCTCGTCACGGCGTTCGTCTTGCTGATCTTCTTCGATTCGAGCCGCTCCCGCTCGAGCATGTTGAGGAAGTCCGTGTTGCCACCGAAATTCAACTGGTACGTGCGGTCAAGCCGGACGCCGCGGTCCATGAACAGCCGCGTGAGCACCCGGTGGGTGATCGTCGCGCCGACCTGGGACTTGATGTCGTCCCCGATGACCGGCAGCTTGCGGTCGGCGAAACGCTTCTGCCAGTAGGGCTCGCGACCGATGAACACCGGCACGCAGTTGATGAACGCGCAGCCGGCGTCGAGGATCTGCTCGACGTACCACTTGGTGGCCTCCTCGCTGCCGACCGGCAGGTACGAGATCACGACGTCGACCTTGCGCTCCTTCAGGATCGCGACGATGTCGTCCGTCGGGCCGTCGGCCTTCTTGACCACGGCCGCGAGGTACTTCCCGATCCCGTCGTGGGTCATGCCGCGCGAGACCTTCACGCCGGTCTTCGGCACATCCGCGAACCGGTAGGTGTTGTTCGGCTCGGCGTAGATCGCGTCCGCGAGGTCCTTGCCGACCTTGTTGCGGTCGACATCGAATGCGGCAACGAACTCGACATCGCGCAGGTGATAGCCGCCGAGCTCGACGTGCATGAGACCGGGGATCTTGTCGCCGGACTTGGCGTTCCGGTAGTAGTGGACGCCCTGCACGAGCGAGCTCGCGCAG
>DATCOR010000033.1:0-7077 GCA_036564585.1 Candidatus Limnocylindria bacterium
ATTGCGATGGCGATTGCCCGCGCTGCCCGCGCAACACCTACTGCCCGTGTGTGACCTTCGTGAGCTTCGCGGCCGGCAAGCTCGCTCCGGTGGCCCAGCCGATCACGACCACATTCGAACGTCCGCGCAAGCGTTAGCCGACCAGCGCTGATGGCGATCGACCTCGGCGCGCTCGTGTCGCTTCGCGAGCGCATCGACCGGATGGCGGTGTTCCTTTGACCTCGACAACACGCGACGCGAGGTCACGCGGCTAGAGGCCGACGCCTCCGCGCCTGACCTCTGGTCCGATCGCCAGCGCGCTCAGACGGTCCTGAAGAAGCTCGACGCCGCACGTCGGCGCGTCGAGCGCTGGGACGGCTTTCGCGCGCGGGCCGCCGAGATCACCGACATGCTGCCGCTCGCCGATGAGGACGCCGCGATCGCGCGCGACCTCGCCGCCGATCTGAACGCGCTGCAGCTCGAGGTCGCGAAGGCGAGCCTCGAAGCGCAGCTCGGCGGCCAGTACGACGAACGGCCGGCGTTCCTTGCGATCAGCGCCGGCGTGGGCGGCACCGATGCGGCCGACTGGGCCGAGATGCTCGTCCGCATGTACCTGCGGTGGGCCGAGCGGCGCGGCTTCCGCGCGGAGCTGCTCGAGAGCACGCCCGGCGAAGAGGCCGGCCTCAAGAGCGCGACCCTCTCGATCGACGGTGAGTACGCGTACGGCTACCTCAAGCACGAGCGCGGGACCCACCGGCTCGTGCGGATCTCGCCATTCGATTTCCAGAAGCGCCGGCAGACGTCCTTCGCGCTCGTCGATCCGACGCCGCAGGTCGAGACCGAAACCGAGGTCGACATCCGTCCCGACGAGCTGCGCATCGACACATACCGCAGCACCGGAGCGGGCGGCCAGAACGTGAACAAGACCGAGACAGCCGTTCGGATCACCCATCTGCCGTCCGGCATCGTGGCCGCCTCGCAGAACGAGCGGTCCCAGTTACAGAATCGAGACATCGCGATGCGGGTCCTCCGAGCGCGGCTGCTCGAGCAGCGAGTCCTCGAGCAGGAGGCCGAGCAGGCGAAGGAGCGCGGCGAGATGCGCGCGGCCGACTGGGGGAGCCAGATCCGCAGCTACGTGCTGCACCCGTACACGCTCGTGAAGGACCATCGCACCGGCGTGGAGGTCGGCGACGTCCAGCGCGTGCTCGACGGCGACATCGAGCAATTCGTCGAGGCCTCGTTGACCGGGCAGAAGGCCGCTGGCACCGGTCCTGCGGACTAGGCCCTCCGGCGAAGTCGCCACATAAGGGAGTTTCGGATGAACGCGCTCAAGGACCTCAAGCTCGACGACGTGTTCGATGACCTGCGCTCGCAGGCGAGCAAGCGGATCGAGGACATGCTCTCGGACGGCCGCAAGCAGGCCCGCAAGGCCAGCGGCGGCCACGACGACACCGCGCTCTTCTCGGCGTTCACCATCGGCATCCTCGCCGGGGCGATCGTCGGCGCGGCCATCGCGCTCCTGATGACCCCGTTCAGCGGGGAGCAGGCTCGCGCGAAGCTGAGCGAGCGCGTCGACAAGATCCGCTCCGACAACATGACAAGCTGGGACTCGACCTCGGGCACCGGTAACGGCAAGGCTGCGAGCTCGTATGAGCCGACCTACAGCTCCCCGAAGCCGCTGAGCTAGTCCCCGCCCGCGCGCACGCGACCCTCGCGGACCAGGCGCGGGATCCCCGCGGTCTCGACGTCCACCGTGCCAGGCCGCGTGTATCCGCGTTCGCGCGCGCCGACGTCCAGGTGCACGGTCGCTGCGTCCTCGGCGGCGAGCCGCGAGGTCGGCACAGAGTGGAACGTGGCGATCGACTTCACGTAGCCGTGACAGCGCTCGCAGACATCAATTCGCTCCTTTGAGCGGGACTCGCCCGACGCCGGCGAAGCCGGTGTCAAGCGCACGTCTTCTGGGATCAAGGTGCCCAACGATCGGTGGTCATCGTTGCCGCAGTACGGGCAGAGCAGCACGAGCCACGACCACCACGTCCCGCACCGCCCGCACCGCAGCACCCGGCGCTTCTCGGCGCCGACGAGCTCGGCGAGCGCCGGCCACGAGCCGCACACCGGGCAGTACCCGCGGTCCCACCGGTCGACGTCGGTGAGTGCCGCGCATCGCGCGGCCGCCTCCCAGAGCACCGGCTGGAGCGCGAGCTCGAGGAGCTGCGCGAAGGCCGTCGGGTCGTAGTCGCCCGCGGTCGCCGCGCGCGCAATGGCCGCCCCGTCGCCGTTGAGCGAGTGCTCGAGCAGCGAGCCGACGTCGAGCGCCGCCGTCGCGAGCCGCTCCGCGGTGCGCTGGCCGGCGGAGCCTTCGACGCTCGTTTCGCTCAGATTGCGAGCGAGCCGCCGCAGCTCGGCTGCCACGTCGTCGGTCTCGCAGGTGAGCGCGCCCTCGCCGAGGAGCGGGCGGCCCGCGGCGATCGCCTCTGCCGCCCCTTCCGGCGTGAGGTCGAGCGCGATGTCGGGCGGCGGAGCCGCGGCAAGCGACGCGAGCCGCTGCTCGTGGAAAGCGGCGATCGGACCAAGGCCCGCGTCCTCCTTGGCGAGCTCTCGCCAGCGGGCGCGGGCCTCGTCGAACTCGAGCAGGGTCGGGACGTCTAGCTCTGAACGAAGGAGATCGCGGAGAAGAAGACGGCGTACCGGAACGCGAGCACGCCGACCAGCACGAGGAGGGCGATCAGGGAGAGCGAGGCGTTGGGGATCGGGACGAGGCGTCGCGGCCCAAGGCCGAGCAGCGGCACGAGGAGACCCAGACCGACCGCGCCGATCCAGAAGACCGGCCCGACGAATTCGTGCACGCTCGCGACGAGCGCCGTCAGAGAGCCGTCCTGCTGCGTCGCCAAGCTGACCAGGAACAGCACCAGCACGACGGTGCTCACGGCCGCGGCGTAGAAGAGAGCCGTCCGGAGGGCCGCCGACGTGCGGCTCGCGCCCATCCGGTCGCTCACGATGAGCGCCACGGCCATGCCGGAGAGCTCGCTGAAGCAGATGAACAGCGCGCCCATGAGCCACGTGTCCGACCAGACGCCCTGGTTCGTCACGTTGACGAGCACGCCGCTGTAGCCGGACACGATGAGCGCGAAGATCTCGCCGATCGCGAGCACGATGACGTTGTGCGAGACGCCCTCGAGCCAGCCGAGCTTCATCCGTCCGGTGTGGTGCAGCGCATCCGCGAACGCGAGAGCGGCGAACGCGCCGAAGATCACCATTGACCACGAGCCCCAGTTCATCGGCGAGTTCGGGTTGAACATGAGGGGGCCCGGGCGCTCGGCGGCTCCCGAGCTCGTGAACAGCAGGTTGAGGAATCGGCCGGGCTGGCCAAGGTCGACGATGAGCAGCAGCGGCACGACGAGCATGAGGGGCAGCGGGATGAGGGCGAGCCGGTAGGCCACTGGCTGATCGCGCTTGTCGCCGGCGAAGTGGATGAGGCCCATCGTCGCGTACGCGCCGGAGGCCACTCCGGCAACGAACAGCGCGATCGTGATCGGCCACTCCCATTCGGGCGGGAGGACATATTTGTCGGGCATCAGTCGCCCCCCTCTGCCGTCGCCGCGTTCTCGTTCATGCGGTTGCGCCGGAACGCGGCCAGCCCGGTGACGCCGAGCACCGCCGCGGAGATGAGCGCGACGCCGGCCGATGGCACGAAGTTCCGTTGCGGGAGCGCCGCGTGCGCTGGAAGCCCGTACACCTCCGGCTTGTCGAGCAGCAGGTAGAACACGTTCAGTCCACCGACGACCTCGACGTCCTTCACAGCGGTCCCCTTGTTGGGTCCCGCGGTGATCGTGCCGCTGTTCCCGAGGTCCCAGCCGTAGATGTACGCGTCGGTCTGGCCACGGGCGTGAAGGGCCTTCACCCGGTCGTTCGCCATCGCCTGCAGATCGCTCACGACGCCGAAGGTCAGTGACGAGGTGGGGCAGGCCTTCGCGCAGGCCGTCCCCATGCCGATCTCGAGCCGGTCCTGGCAGAGGATGCACTTGTTCACGCGGCCGGTCCGCTGGTTGAACGCGATGACGCCGAACGGGCACGCCCCGACGCAGTAGCGGCACCCGATGCAGACGTCCTGATGGATGTCGACCGAGCCGAACTCTGTGCGGTACAGCGCGCCGGTCGGGCACACTTCGAGGCAGCCGGCCTGCACGCAGTGTTTGCAGGAGTCGCTCATCATCAGCCAGCGCGGGTCGGACCGGTCCGTCGTGTTCGGATCGGGCCCGATCTGCTCGATGAACTTCACGTGCCGCCAGTTGGTGGCCGACAGATGTCCGGTGTTGTCGTAGCTATTGCCGGTGAACGCCCGGTGCTCGCGCACCGCCGCCTCGTCTTCCATCGGGAGGGGCACGCCCGGGGCCATCTCGTTCCATTGCTTGCACGCGACCTGACACGCCTTGCAGCCGGTGCAGATCGACGTGTCGACGAACATGCCACGCAGATCGCTCATGCCCGGGCCCGTCCCTTCTCGATCCGACAGGTGAACGCCTTGCCCTCGTGGATCGTGACGTTGGGGTCCGCGACGAGCGAGGTGACGTTGTTCGCGATGTCGCCGGTGGCGATGCCCTGGTAGCCCCAGTGCCACGGCATCCCGACTTGGTGGATGACCTGCCCATTCACCGTGAGCGGCCGCAGCCGCTTCGTGACGAGCGCGCGCGCTTCCGTGGTGCCGCGCTCGCTGATGACTCGGAGGTAATCGCCGTTCGCGATGCCCTTCTCCTTCGCGAGCTCCGGTGAGATCTCGACGAACAGCTCGGGCATCAGCTCCGCGAGCCACGGGAGCCAGCGCGTCATCGTGCCCGAGAGGTGGTGCTCCGTCAGCCGGTAGGTCGTGATCACGGTCGGGAACTGCGTGCCGGCGAACTCGTTGTACTTGTTGCCGGGCACGTCGTAGATCTTCGTGATCGGGTTCCGGTCCTGCTTGTAAAGCAGGTTCTTCACCGGCGATTCCCAGGGCTCGTAGTGCGTCGGGATCGGCCCGTCGGAAAGACCTTCGTAGGCGAACAGCCAGCCCTTGCCATCCTTCTTCAGGAGGAATGGGTCGGAGCCCGAGTGGAACGCCACGCCGATGCCGTTCGGGTTCGCCGGCGTCTCCGGCGCCTTCGTCAGCGTGAAGTCGATGCCCTCGCCGGAGTCGTTCTTCCAAGTCTTCGCCGCGGCATCCCAATACGTGTACTTCTTCTTCGCCGACCAGGGGTTACCCGCTGGATCGGCGGAGGCGCGGTTGTACAGCTGGTGGCGGTTCGCCGGCCAGGCCCAGCCCCAGTTCGGGCTCACCCAGCCGTCGTTCTTGCCCGGGTTCATCTCACCCCGGTTCACCGTCTGGCCGTTGACGCTCTGCAGCTGGCCGGTGTAGATCCAGGCGCCGCAGGCGGTCGAGCCGTCCGACTGGAGGTTGGCGAAGCTGTTGAGGATGGCCCCCGTCTTGACGTCGTAGCCGTTGACCTCCTTGAAGATCTTGAAGGCCGACGGCTCGTCCTTGTGGATCCAGTCCGCGACGTCCGCAGGATCCGGGGCGTAGTTGAGCGTCATGTTCTTGATCGCAGCGACGTTCTTCGCATTCGGCCGGCCGGCGTAGAGCTTCTTGAGCCGCAGGCCGAGGTCGTACCAGAAGAACAGGTCACTGCGGCTGTCACCCGGCGGGTCTGAGGCCTTGTGGTGGTACTGGATCGTGCGCTGGGTCTGGGTCATCGAGCCGTCTTTTTCCGCGATGTGCGCCGCCGGAAGGAAGAACACCTCGGTCTTCACAGCCGCGGGATCGGCATCCGCGATCGGCTTCCAGAACACCGACGTCTCGGTCTCGTATGAGTCGAGCACGACGAGCCATTCGAGGTTCTTCAGGGCATCGCGCTGGAAATGCGAGTTCAGGCTGGTCGCGGGGTTCTGGCCGGTGAGGATCATGCCTTTGATCTTTCCCTGGCTCATCTCGACGAACACCGGGAAGTGACTGTGGTCGGCGGTGATCTTGGGGAGCGTGTCGTAGAAGTAGTCGTTGTCCGCGGTCGCCGCGTCCCCGAACCACGCCTTCAGCTGGCTGACGACGTACGCCGGCGTGTTGGACCAGAAGGACGTCGGCTGGGTCTCGGTGAGGATGTAGTTGAGCAGTGTGTCGTGGGTCTTGGTCGCGTCCGGCGTGTTCAGGTAGCCGGGATGGATGTTGTACAGGCTCGCGATGTCGGTGCAGCCCTGGATCGACGCGTGGCCGCGTAGGGCCATGATTCCGCCGCCCGGCCGGCCGATGTTGCCGAGGAGCAGCTGCACGAGGCCGGCCGTGCGGATGAGCTGCACGCCGGTCGTGTGCTGGGTCCAACCCACCGCGTAGACGAACGCGCTCGTCTTGTCCGGCCCGGAGTTGGCGATCAGGGCATCGGCCACCTTGATGAACAACTCCTTGGGGGTGCCGCAGATCTTCTCGACCATCTCGGGCGTGTAGCGCGCGTAGTGCCGCTTCAGGATCTGGAACACGGTGTTTGGGTCGGTCAGGGTCTTGTCCTGGAGCGGCACGCCGGGCAGGCGGTTCGCGATGAGCGCCGCGAAGTTCACGCCCTTCACCGACCCGGTGGTCGTCGAAGGGCCGCTTCCCTCGCCGCCCTCCTTGCCCTGGCCGCCCGCGCCGCCGGCCGAAGGCTCGGGGACGCGCTCAGGCGCCTTGGTGGTCTGGTATTGCCACGTCGCGTGGTCGTACGCGCGGGTCTGGGCGTTGTAGCCGGAGAAGAACCCGTCGTTCTCCTCGGTGTCCTTGAAGCCGACGTTGATCAGCGTCGCCGCGTTCGTGAACGCGAGCATGTAGTCGTTGAAGTACTTCTTGTTCGTGAGGATGTAGTTCACCAGTCCGCCGAGGAACGCGATGTCCGTTCCCGAGCGGATCGGCACGTACTGGTCGCACATCGCGCTCGTCCGGGTGAACCGCGGATCCACGTGGATGAGCGTCGCGCCCTTGGCCTTCGCCTTCATCGGCCACTTGAAGCCGACGGGGTGGCACTCGGCCATGTTCGAGCCCATGAACACGATGCAATCGGAGTTCTGCAGATCCATCTGGAAGGTGGTGCTGCCGCCGCGACCGAA
>DATCOR010000066.1:0-4549 GCA_036564585.1 Candidatus Limnocylindria bacterium
CGGCCGTGCCCTGCGGCATCTCGTAGACGACGCGGGCGAGATCGCGCGCGCCGTCGATCCAGTACTCGGATCGGCGACCCGCCGCGGCATCGCCGGGCGCGTGGCTCACGACGACGAGATGGAGCACGTCGTTCGCGGGACCGACATCGAGCGTGCTTCCGACGCAGGCGAACAGCGCCATCGGCACCAGCACCGCGACGAAGAGCCCGATGCGCCGCCTGATCTTCATGGCAACACGACCTCGGCGATCCACCCGTCGCCCGCGACCAGGTAGCCATCGCATTGCGTCGAGGCGTTCGTGTTGCCCCAGAAGACCCACGCGACCGGACGCCCGCCGGCCGCCTCGGCCTCGACGAGGACGTCACGTGCGTTGTCGAAGCTGCGACTGCTGTGGCCGCACCACGTGACGATCTCGTAGTGGGTCGCGGCGACCGCGTCGTCCGTCGCCGGATCGGCCGGCGCCTTCACCCGAAGGTGGTACCGGTCGCAGTCGCCGCAGTCGCTCGCACGCTGGGCGTCCTGGGTCGCACTCGAGACAGCGGACCCGAAGTACATCATGCTGCCGCCGTAGTCCGGCCAGCCGAGGTCCGCGGTCACGGAAGCGAGCACGCCCGCGAGGCCGGCCTTCGCCTGATAGAGCACGTTGATCGGATCGCGATCGACGCCGGTCGGCGTCGAGCGGAGATAGCCGTGGATCGATGAATCCGCGCTCGCGTATATGCGCCCCGCGACGCCGATGCCGAGGCCGATGACCGCGGCGATCGCGATGACCGCGAGCCGGGAGCGCAGCTGACCCACCACGTTCGATGGTCGCACGCGCGTATCAGTCAGCGGTTGCGAATGGGGACCAGCGCCGCCGGCCGCCACCGGACGTGGGCGACCGCGCGCACCGCGAGCGGACCGGCGACGAACGCCGCAGTGGCGTAGACCGCGCCGATCAGCACGTCGGTCGCGTAGTGCTCGCCGAGATAGATGACCGCGAACCAGACCACGGCGACATACGGCAGGACGACGAGGCCGCGCCAGCGGAAGAACTTCAGCGCGAAGAGCAGCACGAGGAACGGGTAGGCGGCATGAAGCGACGGGATCGCCGCGATCGGGTTCGGGTCCAGGGCGCGGTAGACCGTCGGCAGGTCGAGATGACTCGGCAGGAAGTCGATCGTGCGGTCGAGGATGCGCGTGACGCCATCCAGGTAGCCGGCCTGCGCGGCCATCCACGGCGGCGCCGACGGGAAGACGATGTAGGTGAGCCAGCCGGCGTAGGACAGGAGCGTGAGGCTCGTGACGAAGTCCGTGAAGCGCCGGCGGTCCTGCAGCCAGAGGATCATCGCGAAGCCGAGCGGCAATACGAAGTGGAGGAAGTACACGATCGTGGCGGCGTAGTCCCACCAGTGCAGCGAGCTCGCGAAAAGCAGGTTCTGCAGCGCGACGGTCGGGACCACGGTGAACATCGCCTGGTCGAACTGGATCGACTGGAGGTATTGCACGCGCCCGCTCAGGTCGTCGGCGAAGCCGCGCAGGAAGTCGTACGACACGAGGAGCCCGATGAACGGCAGCCAGTCGTGCATGAACCGCTTCGCCCGTCCGAGCACGAGCGCGCCGACGAGCATCGCGACCGCGTACCGATCGGGCAACGCCTCGACGCCTTGCTCGATCATCACGACGATGAGCACGACGATGTAGAGCCCGAAGACAGCGATCGCGATCGGCCCCGGGCCGGCCTCGCTATGGACCGCGGCGGGTCGTCCGGGTGGGTCCGCCGCGATGGCAGCCTGACCGAGCGACCGCACCTCCGCCACGATGGGATTATCCGCGGAGATCCACCGAAGTTTCGGCGAGCCAGCGCGCGGCCTCGCTGGGCGTGCGGAAGCGGTGCACCTCGAGGTGCCGGTATTCGGGTTGCGCCAGGATCCGCGGCCACGTGCGGCGGCGGCGCCAATGCGACCGAAGGATCCACACGTACAGCGAGTCCAGCGACAGGTACGCGTTGCGGAACGTCTCTCGATTGCCGTTCCACAGCTCCTCGCGCCTCTGGATGCGGCGATTCGTTCGCTTGAAGACCCGCCTGAGCACTGTCGTGATGGAGGGGTCGAGCCAGATGAGGGTGTCCGCGCGACCCCACGTGACGTCGCGGACCACCGAGTAGTTGCCGTCGATGACCCACGCGTCATCGCTCGTCGCAGCCAGGATCCGCTGGCGGAAGACCTCCGTCGGCGTCGGAGTCCAGTTGGGGCCATGGAACAGCGAGTCGAGCTCGATCAAGGGCACGCCCATCCGCGCCGCGAGTGCGCGCGCGATCGTGGTCTTACCCGCGCCGGATCCGCCTCCGATCACGACACGTCGCACGAACGGACACGATAGAGTCGGGAGCCCGTGAAGCTCCACGAATTCCAGGCCAAACAGGTGCTCGCGCGCGCCGGCATCGCCATCCCCGAAGGGCGGATCGCGACCACACCCGCCGAGGCCGCCTCAGCCGCGACGGCGCTCGGATTTCCCGTCGTCGTGAAAGCGCAGGTGCATGTCGGTGGCCGCGGCAAGGCGGGCGGCGTGAAGCTCGCCAAGTCCGCAGGCGAGGCGACGGCGGCGGCGCAGGCCATTCTCGGCATGGACATCAAGGGCTTCAGGGTGGAACGCGTGTACGTGGAGCGCGCCGCGAAGATCGCGAAGGAGCTCTATCTCGGGATCACGATCGACCGCGACCGCCGGCGCGCCGTGGTCATGCTGTCGACCGTCGGTGGCATGGAGATCGAGGAGGTCGCCGCGACGCAGCCCGAGAAGATCGCGCGCGGCTGGCCCGATCCGCTGCTGGGCCTGCAGGGCTATGCGGCCCGGGCCCTCTGCTTCGACGCGGGCGTGCCCGAGGCGCAGCGCGATGCCGTCGCGGCGATCGCCCGCCAGCTCTACAGGGTGTTCCAGACGACCGACGCCATGACCATCGAGATCAACCCGCTGTTCATCCAGCAGGACGGCTCCGTCGTCGCAGGTGACGCGAAGCTCGAGGTCGACGACAACGCGCTGTACCGCCAGCCCGAGCTGGCGAAGCTGAAGGAGACCCAGCCGAACGAGGAACAGGAGGAGCGCGCGAAGGCGCTCGGCTTCAGCTACGTCCAACTCGACGGCGACGTCGGGATCATCGGCAACGGCGCAGGCCTCGTCATGAGCACCCTCGACGCGGTGAAGAACGCCGGCGGCCACGCCGCGAACTTCCTGGACGTCGGCGGCGGCGCCAAGGAATCCGTGGTGAAGGCCGCGCTCGAGATCGTGCTCGCGAATCCGAAGGTGAAGAGCGTCTTCATCAACATCTTCGGCGGCATCACTCGCGGCGACGAGGTCGCGAAGGGGATCCTCGCGGTGCTGCACGACACGAAGCCGAAGGTCCCGCTCGTCATCCGGCTCTCCGGCACGGAGGCCGAGGCCGGCCGCGCGCTCCTCGAGGGCGCGCCGCTCGTCTCTCGCACGACGATGGACGAGGCGGCGAAGGAAGCGGTCCGGCTCGCCGCGTGAGCGTGCTCGTCGGGGCCGAGACGCGGCTCATCGTGCAGGGCCTTGGCCGCGAGGGCGGCTTTCACGCCGCGCGGATGCTCGAGTACGGGACGAGGCTCGTCGGCGCGGCGAAACCGGGCAAGGGCGGCACGAAGCAGGACGGCATCCCGCTGTTCGACACGGTCGCGCAGGCGGTCGAGGCGACCGGCGCGAACGCATCGATCATCTTCGTGCCGGCGTCCGGTGCGCCGGACGCGATCCTCGAGGCGCTCGATGCCGAGGTCGAGCTGGTCGTCGCGATCACCGAGGGCATCGCCGTCCACGAGATGCTCACGGTGGCGTCGGTGCTCGAGCGATCAGGGAGCGTGCTCATCGGGCCCAACTGCCCGGGCCTCATCTCGCCGGGCACGG
Source organism: Candidatus Limnocylindria bacterium (assembly GCA_036564585.1). Taxonomy (GTDB): domain Bacteria; phylum Chloroflexota; class Limnocylindria; order P2-11E; family P2-11E; genus UBA4735. The sequence continues at coordinate 3,895 of DATCOR010000066.1, forward strand.
CGAAGGTCGGGATCATGCCCGCGGAGAACTTCGCCCGTGGCCCGGTCGGCTTCGTCTCGCGCAGCGGCACGCTCACCTACGAGATCGCGGACCTGCTCACCAAGTCGGGCCTCGGTCAGACGACGTGCATCGGGATCGGCGGCGATCCGATCATCGGCCTCCCCACTCCCGACGCGGTCCGCTACCTGAATGAGGATCCCGAGACGGAGGTCATCGTCATCGTCGGCGAGATCGGCGGCAGCGCCGAGGAGCGCGCCGCCGAGTACATGCGCGCGTTCGGCAAGAAGCCCGCGATCGCGTTCATCGCCGGACGTTCCGCTCCGCCCGGCAAGCGGATGGGCCACGCCGGCGCGATCGTGTCCGGAAACTCCGGGACCGCCGAGTCGAAGGTCGCGGCGTTCGAGGCCGCGGGCATCCCGGTCGCGACCGCACCGAGCGAGATCCCCGGCCTGGTGAAGGAAGCACTCAAGGGCCGGCGATGAAGAAGCTGTACTTCTTCATGATGACCACGGCGAACGGGTTCTACGAGCGCGGCCCGTGGGAGATCGACTGGCACAACACCGACGCGGAGTTCAACGACTTCGCGATCGAGCAGCTCGAGCTCATGGACACGCTCGTGTTCGGCCGCAAGACCTACGAGGGCATGGTCGGGTAC
>DATCOR010000082.1:0-9476 GCA_036564585.1 Candidatus Limnocylindria bacterium
CCCCGAAGGCCGACGCCCCGAAGGCCGACGCCCCGAAGGCCGACGCCCCGAAGGCCGACGCCCCGAAGGCCCCCCCGGCAAAGGCGCCGCCCAAGGCGGAGGCGCCGAAGGCCTGATGCCGAGCGAGAGGGATCTGCGCCGGCGCGCCCGGTCGATCAAGAACATCCAGCAGCTCACCCGGGCGATGCAGCTCGTGGCGGCATCGAAGATGCGCCGCGCGCAGGAGGCCGTGCTCGCGTCGCGGCCGTTCGAAGAGAAGCTGCGGTCCGTGCTGAACGATCTCGCGCCGTACGCCGACCCGGAGCTCAGCCCGCTCCTCCAGACGCGTGAGGTCAAGAAGGTCGCGGTCGTGCTCATCACGACGGACCGCGGTCTCGTCGGCCCGATGAACGTGAACCTCGTGCGCGCGACCACGAGCTTCATCAGCGGCAAGCCATCCCCGACCTACATCGCGGTCGGGCGCAAGGGCATCAACGCCCTGCGCCGGTTGCGCGCGCCGGTCACGGCCGAGTTCCCGAACATCCCGGATCGGCCGACGACGGCCGACACGAACGCGATCGCCCGCGCCGCGGTGGACGAGTTCACCGCTGGCAACGTCGACGAGGTGCATCTCGCGTTCACGAAGTTCGTCAACACGCTCCGTCAGGAGCCCACCATCCGCCGGCTGCTGCCGCTCGAGCCCGACACCGAACGCGCGACCGAGGAGACGGTCCAGTACCTCTTTGAGCCGGACCCGGCCGAGGTGATGAATCAGATCGTCCCGCGGTTCATCGAGGTCGCCGTCTACCAGGCGATCCTCGAGTCGAAGGCCTCGCAGTTCTCCGCCCAGATGGTCGCGATGCGCAACGCGACCGACGCCGCCGGTGACCTCATCGACGACCTGACGCTCGCGGCGAACAAAGCCCGCCAGACGCGGATCACGAAAGAAATGCTCGAGATCGCTTCGGGCGCCGAAGCGATGAAGGGATAGTGGGATGGCGATAGAGACGCGAAAGTCCACGGGCGGGAGGCAATCCGGCGGAGCCGGAAAAATGGGCGAGATCGTCCAGATCATCGGGCCGGTGCTCGACGTGCGATTCGAAGAGGGCGAGCTTCCGGAGATCTACCACGCCCTGACGGTGAAGCGCGACGACGGCGAGCTCGTCGTCGCGGAGGTCCAGCAGCACCTTGGCAACAACTGGGTGCGCGCCGTCTCGATGCAGACGACCGATGGCCTGCGCCGCGGCATGAAAGCCACGAACACCGGCGGGCCGATCACCGTGCCGGTCGGGAAAGAGACCCTCGGGCGCGTGTTCAACGTCGTCGGCGAGCCGATCGATGGCAAGGGCCCGGTCAAGGGTGAGCGACGCGATCCGATCCACCGCCGGCCGCCGTCATTCGCCGACCAGGGGACGACCGCGGAGATCTTCGAGACCGGCATGAAGGTCATCGACCTCATCTGCCCGTTCTTCAAGGGTGGCAAGTCGGCCATCTTCGGTGGCGCCGGTACCGGCAAGACCGTCGTCATCCAGGAGCTCATCCGCAACGTGGCGGCGGAGCACGGTGGCTACTCGGTCTTCTGCGGCGTCGGCGAGCGGTCGCGCGAGGGCACTCAGCTCATCGGCGAGATGCGCGAGTCCGGGGTCATGGACAAGATGTCGATGGTCTTCGGGCAGATGAACGAGCCGCCGGGGGCCCGCCTTCGGGTCGCGCTCACCGGCCTCACGATCGCGGAGTACTTCCGTGACGAAGAGGGCCGCGACCTGCTCATCTTCATCGATAACATCTTCCGCTTCACCCAGGCCGGCTCCGAGGTCTCCGCGCTGCTCGGCCGGATGCCCAGCGCCGTCGGCTACCAGCCGACCCTCGCCACCGAGATGGGCGAGCTGCAGGAGCGGATCACGTCGACGAAGAAGGGCTCGATCACGTCGCTCCAGGCGGTGTTCGTGCCGGCCGACGACTACACCGACCCGGCCCCGGCCACGACGTTCGCCCACCTCGACGCCTCGATCCGCCTTGAGCGGTACCTCACCGAGCTTGGGCTCTTCCCGGCCGTCGACCCGCTCACCTCGACCAGCCGCGCGCTCGACCCGCTCGTCGTCGGGCAGGAGCACTACGACGTCGCGCGCGAGGTGCAGCGCGTGCTGCAGCGCTACAAGGACCTCCAGGACATCATCGCCATCCTCGGCATCGACGAGCTCTCCGACGACGACAAGGTCCTCGTTGCCCGGGCTCGCAAGATCCAGCGCTTCCTCGCGCAGCCGTTGAACGTGGCCAAGCAATTCACCGGGCTCGAGGGCGTGTACGTGAAGGTGGCGGACACGGTCCGTAGCTTCAAGGAAGTGCTCGAGGGCAAGCACGACGACCTTCCCGAGCAGGCGTTCTTCAACGTCGGCGCGATCGAGCAGGCCCGAGAGAAGGGCGAGCAGATGGCGAAGGCGAACGCGTAGCCGTGCCCATTCGACTCGAGGTCGTCACGCCCGAGAAGATCGTGCTCGAGGACGACGTGGACATGGTCATCGCTCCCGCGAGCGAGGGCTACGTTGGGATCCTCCCGCACCACACCCCGCTGCTCACGACCCTCGGGCCTGGCGAGCTCCGGATCAAGAAGGGCGGTAGCGAGACGTCCCTCGCGATCTTCGGCGGCTTCATGGATGTGCGGCCGGACCGGGTGGTGATCCTTACCGAGGCCGCCGAGAGCGCGGACGAGATCGACGAATCCCGGGCCGAGGCCGCGCGTGCCCGCGCGCGCGAGACGCTCCAGGCCGGGCCGGTCGGGCTCGAGGAAGCCCAGGCCCGCGCATCGTTGGAGCGCGCGATGGTCCGGCTGCGCGTTTCCGAGCGCCGCCGCCGCCGCTAGCGCGATACTTACTCACGTCGGAGTCCGCTCCGACGTGGGCGCGTGGTGGGTGAGATGAGGTTCGCGCGGTCCTTGGTGTGGCTCGCCGTGCTGGCGATCGTCATGTCTTCGTGCGCCATCGACGCCGCGGAGCTGCCGGCGACGCCGACGCCGACGGTGGCGCCAAGCGAGGTTGCCGTGGTCACGCCGACTCCGGCGGCGTCCGAGTCGCCCGCGGCGACCCCGACCGGACCGACCTACGGCAAGCTCCGCGTGTTCGTCGCGAGCGAGAACACCGAGCAGGTCTGGGTCCTCGAAGGAGCGCCGAAGGAGAAGTTCGCGCTTGTGGCCAAGATCCCGGTGGGGAAGCTCCCGCATCAGATGGCGGTGTCGCCCGACGGCAAGTACGTGGCGGTGAACAACCGGCTCGGCGATTCGACCTCGATCATCGACCCGATCGCGATGAAGGAGATCGTGCGGATCAAGGTCGGCAAGCAGCCGCACGGGATCACGTTCTCGCCGGACTCGAAGACCCTCTTCGTCGCGCACGAGAAGGACAGCTTCATCATGCGGTTCGAGGTGGGGACCTGGAAGCCACTCCCGCCGCTTCTCGTGGGGACGCCGCAGCACGTGCTGACGATCGGATCGAAGCGGCCGAACCTGCTTCTCTACACGGTCACGAACAGCACCGAGGCCGACCACCTGCGCGCGTACGATCTGGCGAAGAACACGATCATCCATTTCAAGGTGCAGGACGTCCACGACGCGTACTACACACCCGATCAGAGCGAGATCTGGTCGTCGTCATCCGGCTTCATCGACAAACCCTCTGACCGCATGGTGATCTACGACCCCGACACGTTCGCGGTGAAGGAGGAGATCCACCTCGGCGCGAACCACTACCCGTTCCACACGACGAAGGAGAACCAGGACGGCATGTACTTCATGGCCGACAAGTCGATCATGGTGGTCTCGGACCACAAAGGCCCGTCGCTCCTCTGGATCGACTACAAGAGCCGCAAGATCGTCGCGGAGACGAAGGGCATCGGCGCCCAGCCCTTCCATACGACGTACGACCCGCTCGGCCAGCGCATCCTGCTCACGACGAACGTCGACGGAATGGTGAACGTCATCGACGTGAACACGAAGCAGGTGGTCCAGAAGGTCGCGGTGCCGACCGCGCACGGCATCGTGTCGGTGGGGATCCCCTAGGGCGGCGGTACAGTCCGGCGATGCTGATGCGGGTCCTCGCGCTTCTCTTCAACGCGTTCCCCGTGCGCTGGCAACGGCGCTTCATGACCGCGGCGCACGAGCGGTTCCTCGTCGGCGTCACCGGCCTCGGGGTCGATGCGCACGGCCGGGTGCTCCTCGCGCGCCACCGGTTCGGCGCGCCGCAATGGCGATTCCTCGGCGGCTTCCTCGTCCGGCGCGAGCGGGTCGAGGATGCCCTGGCCCGCGAGATCCGCGAGGAGACGGGCCTTTCGATCGATGTCGGCCCGGTGCTCGAGGTGGTGACCGGGTTCCGCTGGGCGCGCGTCGAGCTCGTGTTCGCGTTCCGCGTGATCGGCGGGGCCGAGGCGCTCACCGCGGAGGTGGCGGAGCTCGGCTGGTTCCCGCCCGATGCGCTACCCGATGTCCGCGCGGACCAGCGGGGCCTCATCGAGCGGCACACCCATCGCGCGCGGGAGTGGGCGAGCCGCGCCTAGCAGAGCAGGGCGTTCACCTGGTTCACGATGCCGTTGTTCTGGGCGCTGAGCGCGTTATAGGCGTCGACCTGCGCGTGCTCGGTCTTCACGGCGGCGTTGTAGCGGTCGATGAGCGCCAGGTAGTTCGAGTAGACGTCCGGCGGCATGCCGTTCGGGTACTGCGCCTCGAGCGACTTGATCTGCTGGTTCATCGTGACAAGTGACGCGTCCGTGGCGTCGAGCGCGGCTTTCGCCGACGCGAGCTGGCCGTTCAGCGTCGTGAGCTGCGCGAGCAGCGCGTTCTTCTGATCGACGCACGGGTTGCGCGCCGGCGGAGGGATCTGCGTGAAGCCCATGGTCCGCAGCTCGCGATCGCTGAATCGATTCGGGCAGCTCTCGACGCCCACGGCGAACACGATGCAGCTCACCGGATGGTTCATCAGGCCAAACCGATCGACGCCCTGAAGGAGCGGGTCCGCGATCGCCTCGGCCCAGTGGCCGTCGGCGGACGCGTCCGGCCCGAAGCAGCACCAGATGTGCCCCAGCTCGTGGAGCGCGACGGCGACGAAGTTGTCGGCCGAGAGGGTGCCGCCATCGTCCCCCGGGAACAGGAAGATCGCCATCGACCCGTCCGCGGAGGATCGGCTGAGGAACGAATTCGTGCGCGCGGTCACGATCGTCAGGACGATGTCGGCCGGGGCGCTCGTGACGAGCTCGACGGTGCTGAGACCGCGCGTCGCGGCGCTCCACTCAGACACGAGCGTTCGGGTGAGCAGGTCCACGTCGCGGTCGCGAACGGCGGACAGCGAGGGGTCGGGCCGCGCGGTCACGCCGTCGATCACGTCGTTGACGCCGGCGACCTTGATGCGCGCGGTGAAGTGCGTCGCCGGGATCGGGTAGCCGGCGATCGGGAAGTCCGCGCCGGCCGTCCCCGCGGTCGCGCCCGAGCCACAGGTGAGCACGTAGCGCGCGGTCTGCTTCGGGAGCGCCGGCGCGGTGTAGCTCACCGCCAGCGCGCCCGAGGCATCCGCGGTCGCGTCGACTGATGGGAGCGGCACGTCGCCTAACTGAGGCGGCCCCACATGGACCTCGACCTTGCATGGAGCACCTGGCGCTGTGCTCGCGACCACGCGCCCGTACGTGCTCTCGGTGATGCGCACCGGCGTCAACGTCGGTTGCGCGAACGTGGGCGCGGCGCTCGTCGCGCTGACCGGGCTCGTCGTCCGGGGCGCGTTCGCACCGCTCGCGCATGCGGCGAGGACGACGCCGATGAGCGCCGCCCGCAGCCTCACTCGGGCGGTCGGTCTCCGCCGAGGGCCGCCATGATCTCCTTGATGTGCTCGTAGTGCTCGAACTCGTGCTCGAGCATCCGGCGCATCACGCGGCGCGTCGTCCAGCGGCGGCCCATGACGGTGTGATCGACCCAGTCCCCCGGCTCCATCACGCTGAACCGCTGGAACGCGATGCGGTGCGTCGCCTGCAGGGCGCCGAATGGATCGTCGGGCCATTTCTCGAGCTTCGCGACGAACTCGATGTCCGCCGACATGATGTGCTCGAGCGCCTCGCGGACGCTCCACATCGTCTCGGTCGGCTTCTTCTCGAGCTGCGGCGCCGACAGCCCCTTGACCAGCGAGATGAGCGCCGCCCGGGACGCCTCGAACTGATGCAGGAAATCACGGATCTCGTGCTCCTGGAGCGGCTGGTCCTCACCCGGGAACAGGCCGGTCGGAGGCGCGTCCTCGACCGGGATCTTGTCTGGATCGATGTCCTTCCAGTGCTCGACCGACACGCCGCGTGCCTCGAGGAGGTCGCGGTATGCCCGGAACGCTTTGCGCGCGTTCGCGATCGCTTCGTCGCGAGTCTTTCCCGAGGCATTGGCACCGGGAAGAACGGGCACCCGCGCGAGGTAATACGCGTCGGCGCCCTGGATCACGTAGATCTTCGGGTCGGTCATACCGCCATCCACACCTTCTGACCGCAATCGGGCCGTAGCGATCGAGCCACTCCATCCACCGAGACCGACAGAAGCGTAGGGCTGCGCTCGAAGACCTCGATGGCAGCGCCGGGCTTCACGCCCTGCGTATCGAGGTACTCGAGAAATCCCGGCTCGTGCTCGAACTGATCGGGGATGCGTTCGACCGTCGCGCGCTCTCCGCGTGAGAGCGCATCGAGCGGACGAGTCGGTGTCGCGGCCACGCCGGGCATCGGATTCCCGTGCGGGCAGGTCTGCGGATCGCCGAGGACGCGCGCGATGCGTGCCTCCATCTCCGGCGACATCGCGTGCTCGAGCCGCTCGGCCTCCTCGTGCGTTTTCCACCACTCGAACCCGAGCACCTCGACGAGGAAGCGTTCCGCCAGCCGGTGGCGCCGAACGACCGAATCGGCCTGGGCCTTTCCGGCCTTGGTCAGATGCACTTCCTTACGGTCATCGAGCGAGACCAGCCCGTCGCGCTCCAGCCGGTGGACCATCTCCGAGACCGCCGGAGCGGAGAAACCGAGGAACTCCGCCAGGCGGGCGGAGACCACGTGGCCGTTCTCGTCGGCCAGGGTGTAGATCGCCTGGAGGTATTCCTCGACCGCGGTCGATGCCACTGTTCGAGATTACGGCCCGGCCACCGCTCCAGTTATTTCCGACCAGATCGCTCGGATATATTTAGGCACACCTAATGTCGTTCCAGGAAACGGTGATCCTCGGGTCGGTCGCCGGGCTCACGATCTTCCTCGGGCTGCCGCTCGCGCGAGTGCGCATCGTGGCGCCGCGCTACCACGCGTTCCTCAACGCCCTCGCGATCGGGATCCTGCTCTTCCTGTTCGTCGACATCGTCGAGCATGCGATCGGACCAGTCGAGACGGCGATCAAGACCGATACCTCATCGCTCGCCCTGCTCGTCGCGCTGCTCGTCGCCGGCTTCGGGATCGGCCTGTTGAGCCTCGTCTACTACATGCGCCGTGTGTCGCTCGGGCCCGGCTTCACCGCGATGCACCTCGCGGTCGTCATCGCGACCGGGATCGGCCTCCACAACTTCTCCGAGGGCTTGGCCATCGGCAGCTCCGCGGCAAAGGGCGATCTCACGCTCGCCCTCACGCTCGTCGTCGGCTTCGGCCTCCACAACGTGACCGAGGCATTCGGCATCGCGGCCCCGCTCGCGGGCAAGCGACCGAGCTGGGCACTCCTTGGGCTCGTCGGCGTCATCGGCGGCGGGCCGAACTTCCTCGGCACGATCATCGGCTACACCTTCGCGTCGCCCGCCGTGTCCGTCCTGTTCCTCTCGCTCGCTGCCGGCGCGCTCGTGTTTGTCATCGGGGAGCTCTTTGCCTCGGGCCGCAAGCTGGCCTCCCCCCTCTGGAACGGGTGGGGCATCGGTCTCGGGTTCCTCGCCGGCCTGCTCACAGACCTCGTTCTCATCGCCGTCGGCGCCTAGACTCCGCTCTCTCGCACGCATTCGCGACGCTGGAAGGGATAACGCTTGTTCGCTCGCCAGATCGGCATCGACCTCGGGACCGCGAACGTCATCGTGTACGTCCGCGGCAAGGGGATCGTCCTGACCGAGCCGTCCGTCGTCGCGATCGCGCATGACGACAACGGGAACCGGCCGCGGATCGTGGCCGTGGGCGAGGAGGCGCGCCTGATGCTCGGCCGCACGCCGGGCAGCATCACGGCGCTCCGCCCGATGCGCGACGGCGTCATCGCGGACTACGTGATCACGGAGCGGATGCTGGAGTACTTCATCAACAAGGTGAGTGGGCGCATCCGCGTCTTCCACCCGGAGCTCATGATCTGCGTGCCGTCGGGCGTGACGAGCGTCGAACGCCGCGCGGTGAAGGACGCGGCGCTGCGCGCCGGTGCGCGCGAGGCGTATCTCATCGAGGAGCCGCTCGCCGCGGCCATCGGCGCGAACCTCCCCATCTCGGGACCGAGCGGCAACATGATCATCGACATCGGCGGCGGCACCGCTGAGATCGCGGTCATCTCCCTTGGCGGCATCGTCGTGAGCAAGAGCGTGCGCGCCGCGGGCAACCGGCTCGACGAGGCGATCGCGAACTTCGTCCGCAAGCGGTACAACCTCATGATCGGCGAGCGCACCGCGGAGGACGTGAAGATCCAGATCGGGTCAGCACTTCCGATGGATCCAGAGCTGAACATGGAGGTGCGCGGCCGCGACCTCATCGCCGGCCTGCCGCGCACGATCACGATCGGCAGCAACGAGATCAGTGAGGCGATGGAGCCGGTCCTCCAGCAGATCGTGTCCGCCGTGAAGAATGTGCTCGAGGAGACTCCGCCGGAGCTCGCCTCCGACATCATCGACAAGGGCATGGTCCTGTCAGGCGGCGGCGCCCTGCTGCGCAACATGGACAAGCTCCTCACCCAGGTGACCGGCGTCGCGTGCTACGCCGCGGACAATCCGCTCTACTGCGTGGCCAAGGGAACGGGACTCGCCCTGGAGCACTTCGACTTCTTCAAGAAGAGCCTCGTCCCGGTCCATTAGGGCCCACCTCAGATGGACCGCCGCGTCGACATCCTCGGCGTCGGCTTCGATCGGGTCGCGCTCGTTGACGCCGTCGCCGAGATCAAGGCGTGTCTCGATCGGGGCGAGCGGACGTTCATCATCACCGCGAATCCGGAGTTCGTGATGCTGTGCCGCGAGGACCCGGAGCTCGCCGCGATCGCGGCCGGCGCCGACCTCGTCGTCCCCGACGGCACCGGCGCCGTGGTCGCCGCGCGGCTGCTCGGCGACCCGCTCCCCGGGCGCGCGCCGGGCCGGCTGCTCGTGGACCGCGTTGCGGCGCTCGCGAGCGAGCGACGCCTCTCGATGTTCCTGCTCGGTGCCGCGCCGGGCATCGCCGAACGCGCCGCGGCGACCCTTCGCGGGCGGCATCCCGAGCTGCGCATCGCGGGTACCTACGCCGGATCGGCCGACGACGACGCGGACGTCCTCCCGCGCGTCGTCGCGGCGGCGCCCGACGTGCTGCTC
>DATCOR010000112.1:0-6030 GCA_036564585.1 Candidatus Limnocylindria bacterium
CGTCGCGATGACCTGGTGGCGGACCTTCTCGAGCGACACGCCGAGCGATTCGAGCACGCCCGACGCGATCCCCTCGCCCTCGCGCACGAGCCCGAGGAGCAGGTGCTCGGTGCCGACGTGGCTGTGGCCCAGCTTGCGGGCTTCGTCGATGGCGAGCTCGATGACCTTCTTGGTGCGTGGTGACAGCGTGATCTCGCTCGGCGAGGTGGTCGAGTCGCCCCGGCCGATGATGAATTCGACGGCGGTGCGGACCTTGGAGAGCTCCACGCCGAGGGAGTCGAGCACCCGCGCGGCGACGCCTTCGCCTTCCCGCACGAGGCCGAGCAGGAGGTGCTCGGTCCCGATGTAGTTGTGGTTGAACCGGATCGCTTCGTCCTGGGCGAGGGCCAGCACGCGCTTCGCCCGATCGTTGAAGCGGTCGAACGGTCCCACTAGAGAGCCTGTTCCATGGACCCGGACGGAGTCGACATCGTCTTCCGATTATACGTTCGTGGTTTGCGTGTTCTTCCCATCCGCCTGCCGAATTGACAGGGAAAGTCGGCGTCGCCCGGGGTCGATACCCACGATCTTCACCCGAACGTGTTCCCCCAACTGGACGGCATCCGCCGGCTCCGCGACCCGGTGGGCGGCCAGCTCCGATACATGGACCAGTCCTTCCAATCCGTCACCGATGCGGGCGAATGCGCCGAAGGCCATCAACCGGGTGATCTCGGCGTCGTAGACCCCGCCCTCGGTGAAGTCCGTTCCCACGCGGGTCCAGGGATCGTCGGTGAGCCGGCGGATGGACAGGGAGATGCGCTCCTTCTCAGGGTCGATGGCGGTCACGACGACGCGGACCGGGTCTCCTACCTGATGGACCGTCATCGGGTTCACGCCCTTGTCCCACGTGATCTCGGATCGATGGACCAGCCCGTCGGCGATCCCGACGTCGACGAACAGCCCGAACCCGGTGACGTGGGTCACGGTCCCGTCGCGGACATCGCCGATGCTGAGCTGTGCCGCCGCCCGTGCCTTCCGCTGCCGGCGCACCTCCTGGGTCGCGGCCTTCTCCGAAAGGATGAGCCGGTTCCGCTTCTGGTCGACCTCGATGACCTTCAACGTCAGATCCTTGCCGACGAGGGCGCGGACCGCGCCCGGTACGCCGCCCTCGCCGCTGTCCGGACGCTCCAATGCACCGAGGGACGCGAGTTGCGACAGCGGCACGAATCCCCGCACGCCCAGGTCGACGACGACGCCGCCGCGGTTCGCCTCGACCACGGGAGCGGCGATGACCTCGCCGCTCTCCTTCATCTGCGCCATCTCCTGCCAGCGGCGCACCGGCCGAGCCCGCCGCAGCGACAGCACCGCATGCCCCTGCGGCCCCTCCGGGTGGACCACGAGCGCGAACACCGTGTCACCGATCTCGAGCGGCTCGTTCAGCGCGGCGCTCGCCTCGCGCAAGGAGAGGATGCCCGCCGAGTGTCCGGCCAGATCCACGAGGACCTCATCGCCGCTGACGCCGGCGACCGTTCCTTCGACGGTCTCACCGGAGCGGAGCGGTCGGAATGCCTCTTCCTCACGCTCGACCTCAGCCAGCAATTCGGCCATGGTCTGGGGCGTCACAGACGCGATGGCGGCATTTGACGTGCCACCGATGCCGGATGCGCGAGGCCTGCTCCCTAGAATTGGAGGCAGCCCCGAGCTTCCGGGGGATGGGAGGTCCGTCCCGTCAACTCGACCGCACGCTGGCCCGAGCGTCTCGAACACGCGGCCACCCTGCTCCGCGCGGAGGGGGCCGCGGTCGTCGCCCTCCGTGGCGGGGAATTCACGACGCTCTTTTCCTATCGCATCGACCCCGGTGTCGACTGGAGCGGGCTCGTCGGGCCAGAGCGGCTCCGCGAAGCGATGACCAGCGAGGTGCCGGTGACCGCCGCGATCGCCGCCGGGCGTTGGACCGAACAGGCCGCGTACGCCGTGATCGTCGCGATCGAGCGCGACGAGCTCGGGGCCTCCTGTCTCTGTGCCCTCCGGCGGAGCGTCCCGTTCGACGCGGTCGAGGTCGCCGGGGCGTATGCCGCGTCGCGGCTCATGGCGAGCTCGATCGAGGACGGACGCAAGCTCGCGATCGCCGAGCGCGCCGGCGCCGCGCGGCTCGCCCAGCGCTCGGTCCGGCACGAGCTCGAGCACACCCGCGACGCCGCCGCCCTGTCCCGCGCCGCGGCCCTGATCGCGGCGAGCATCGACGCGAACGGCGCGTCGATCATGCTCATCGACGGCGCCGAGCTCCATCTGAGCGCATCGGTCGGGCTACCGAAAGCGATGCTTGGCCACCGGCAGCGGATCGGCGAGGGGATCGCCGGGTACGTCGCGCAGAGCGGCGAGCCGATCGAGCTCTCCGGGGCGGTCCGCGATGACCGATTCACGGGTACCGATCCGGATGCCGGATCGGCACTCTCCATCCCCCTTCGGGTAGCCGACCGCGTCATCGGCGTCCTGAACGTGAAGCGCGCCGCGGGCGGCGAGGAGTTTGACGACCTCGAGCGCACCCTCGTCAGCGATCTCGCCGACGAGCTGGCCCGCGCCGTCGGCCCAGGGACGACCTCGACGCTCGAGCCGCCGATGCCCGAAGCGGTCGCTCCGGCTCGGGTGGAGTCGCGGACCGAGACGCTGCGGGTGCTCGCGGTGGAGGACCACCCGGTCATGCGGATCGGCATCCGCGCGCTCCTCGAGCGGGAGGGCATGACGGTCGTCGGCCTGAGCGCCACCTGCGCGGAGGCCGTCGAGCAGGCCCGGCAGGGTCTGGCGGACGTCGCGCTGGTCGATCTCAACCTGCCCGACGCCGAGGGAGTGGACGTCATCGAGCGGCTGCATGACACCGCACCGCAGCTTCCCGTGATCGCGTACTCGATCGACGCCTCTGCCGACCGGGTACGGGCGGCAGTCCGGGCAGGCGCGATCGGGTATCTCACCAAGGGGACGCCGGCCAAACGGGTCATCGCGGCGTTGCGCGCCGCTGCCGCCGGGCTCTCCGCGCTCGGACCGGAGGAAGCGGCTGCGCTCGCCGAGCCCCACGACGCGGTCACCCTGGTGCAGAAGGCCGTGGCCCGCTCGCTCCCGAATGGGTTTGACCATCCGCCGTCCACCCCCACCGTTACCCAAACGGCCGCGCCGGTGGATCGGTCTCCCAAGGACGCCTTGAGCGCCCGCGAGCTGGAGCTCCTCAAATACCTGGCCGAGGGCTACACGAACAAGGAGATCGCCCGGGCGATGGTCCTCGCGGAGGACACCGTCAAGAAGGCCGTCCAGACGCTCATCGCGAAGCTCGGCGCGACCGACCGCACCCATGCGGTGGTCATCGCCCTCCGGTCGGACCTGATCCAGTAGTTTCGGGCGCGATCCGACCGCTCCGGATGGCCCCGAGTGGGTATGCCAACTAGACCTGACTGGGGCTTCAGCGGGGCCGCCCCGGCGACGAAAGTTTCCCCTGCGCCGCCCGGCCAAGTTGGCCGATCCGGCCGCCAAGGGGGAAGAGCGTGGAGACCGGCCAGCTTTGGGCAAGCTGCCGACAGGGCGATCGGGCGTCGCGCTGCGCGCTCATCGAGCGGTACGCGCCGCTCGCGACCTCCGTCGCCCGCCGGATGCGCGTGCCGACCGGGGCGCTCATGGGCCGCGATGACGTCGAGTCGGCGGCTCTCATCGGCCTGATCAACGCGGTCGACCGTTACGACCCGGACCGGGGGGTCCCGTTCGAGGGATACGCCGGTCTCCGGATCCGCGGGGCGATCCTGGACGAGCTGCGCCGGCTCGATGACCACACCCGTGACGAGCGCCGGCGCGCGCGCGACGTCGCCGAAGACACCGAGCCCGAGATCGGCGCATACGGCGCCACGCTGTCGCTCGACCTCCTGCTCGAGACGGGCGATCGGGATTGGGCGGCCGAGGACGACTCCGTCGACGTGTCCGAGATTCATGACCTCCGCGGGCGGGTCGAGACCGCACTCGAGTGCTTGCCGCCGCGGCAGCGCGAGCTGCTCGCGCGGTACTACGGCGACTCGCTCACCTTGCGCGAGTCGGCCGTTCGGATGGGCATCAGCGAAGCGCGCGCGTGCCAGCTGCACGGGCGCGCGATCCACAACCTGCGACGCGCTCTCGCGACGCTGGTGAGCCCGAACCTCGTTTCCCCGGCGGCCGCCTAGCTCACGAGCGCGAAGTGCCGCTGCGCCGGTAGGAATGCGTCGGCACGAAGCTCGAGGCGCCCGACATCAGTCATCCAGACGGCGAGGCCGAGCGGAGCGATCAGCTCGACCAGCCGCTTTCGCGACAAGGTGGAGAGGTCGTCGAAGAGCGGATGCGCGATGGTCGTGAAGGAGAGCCGGCCATCGCGGTCCGCTGGGGCCTCCGCCGCGAGCGCGCCGAGCCGGTCGTACTTCCACCAGACGTAGGACGCGCGGTCGTTGCGATGCGCGATCCGGAGCCGGCGATCGAACGGACCACCGACGATCCGGCCATCGCCGAGGAGCGAGCCAAGGATCACTTGGAACTGCACCGGGTCTGGCGATAGGCGGCGCAGTGATGCATGCGGATCGTGGGCCACGCGATATGGATCGACCGCGGCTTGTTGTGCCTAGTTGCGGCTCATCCGGCGGCGCCGTGCGGCGGCATCACCTTCCGGGGTCTGCGCGGCGACGGTGTTCAGGAATACGTCGATCGGGAAGGGCTTCTCGATGAACGCATCGACGGGGATGTCCTCGGGCAGCGAGCCCCGATGGAACGCGGCGCTCATCACCACCACCGGTACCGCGCAGCCCTCGGCCGGACGCCGTTTGAGGAACTCGACGCCATCGACCTCCGGCATCATGAGATCGAGGATCACGACGTCCGGCCCGAACAGCCGGCACCGCTCGAGGCCCTCGGCTCCGTTGCGCGCGGCGGCGACCGCGTAGCCAGCTTCCGCCAGCGCCGCGACGATCATCTCGCGGATCGCGCGATCGTCCTCGACCACGAGGACCTTCTTCACGCCTGGCATCAGCTTGTCGCCTCCTGGCCCGGCCCATCCTCATGGCTGATGGCCGGCAGCAGTCGTGGTGAGATCTCGACCCAGGTATGCGGCTCGGTGGGGCGACCGGCCGCGCAGTAGGCCCACGCGCCGTCGCGAAGCGTCAGATGCCCCGACCCATCCGGCCGGGTCCGGCCGATGTCCACATGCCGGCCGTCGGCGCAGACGAAGACGACGAGGTCGTTCGTCGGCGCGGCGATCGGGTCATGGCCATCCATGTGCGTCCACCTCCGGGGACCGATATCTGAAATGGACGGTCAAGAACCGCGCCTGTTCGTGGACCTCTATGACGGTTCCGTGGTGCGGCGCGCGTTACGCAAGCGCATGCCACTGAACTCGAGGGTCGATGCCACGATGGAGTCCCAAAGGGGCCAAAGCTCGGGCACGGCGTGGAGTGCGATGCCCGCGGCGGCGTGGCGACCGACGAGATCACCGATCGTTACGCGGTCGAGAGCGTCGACCGGCTCGCGGCTGACCCAGTAGCCGGCGGTGTCGGCGCTTTCGATGAAGGTCGCTTGGGGCATCCGGTACAGCTGGAGCTTGGCGCTCGCGACCCGCCCGAGCCAGCGATCCTCGATCACGTGAACGCGCGCGGTACGGTCGCCCGCCAGGAAGCGCTCGGCGTCCGTGGCGGTCGTGCGCTCCCCCGCCCAGAAGGTGCAGCGCTGGCAGTCCCGCGGGAACCAGTACAGCGGTAGATGGCGCGTGTCGATGGCCCACACGAGCGGCTCGTCCGTGAGCGCGGTCGCGGCGCGGTGCGGTGCGAATCGCGTGAGCCCCGGGTCCTCGCTCACGTGCCAGAGCGCGTGCGGTCCCTCGCCGCGGCATGCAGGCGCAGGCGCGCGCATCACCACCTCCGGACAAGCAAAACGACCTCAACGCTTGCGCGTCGAAGTCGTTTTAGATCCCGGCCCTGACCTATTTTCCCAGGGACCGACGTCCCAAGTATCTTCGGCGCTGGTGGGCTTAACTGCTGTGTTCGGGATGGGAACAGG
>DATCOR010000135.1:0-2091 GCA_036564585.1 Candidatus Limnocylindria bacterium
AGTCGCCTCCGGCGGGCGACTCGATCTTGACGACGTCCGCGCCCATGTCGGCAAGGAGCGTCCCGGCGTAGGGGCCGGCCATGAAGTTCCCGAGCTCGAGGACCCGGATCCCGTCAAGCGCTTCGGTAGGCACGGATGACCCTGTCGTAGAACGCGACGAGCTGGTCGGTCACGTGCGACCAGTCGAACTCCCGCGCGCGGATCGAGCCGCGTTCGCCCAGCTGCTTCCGCAACGCGGGCTCGGTCACGAGGCGCTCGAGCGCGCTGCACAGCGCGTCCACGTCGCGGGGCTCGACGAGCAGCCCGGACAGGTTGCGCTGGATGACCTTCTTGTACCCGTGGATGTCGCTCGCGATCGCGGCCGTCCCTGCGGCCATCGCCTCGAGCAGCACGATGCCGAACGACTCCTGGCCGGTCGACGGCGCGCAGAAGACGTCCGCGGTCTTGTAGAAGCGGGCCTTGTCGGTCTCAGTGACCCGGCCCGCGAAGAGGACGTCCGACACGTGCTCCCGGCGCACGAGCTCGCGCAGGTCGCCGAGCTCGGGTCCGCGGCCGCAGATGATCAGGCGGGTCTGCGGGTAGCGCTGCTTGAGCTTCGCGTAGGCCTCGACGAGATAGCGCGCGCCCTTGCGCGGCTCGACCCGGCCGACGAACAGGATGTTCGTCTTGCCGTCGCGGTACTCCGGGAACGGCTTCGCGTTCGCGAAGAAGTCCACGTCGACGCCGTTCGGGATGATCTCGTAATCGCCCGGGAAGTAGCGCGAGATGAAGTGGCGCGCCGCGCTCGATACGGCGATCCGCCCGTCGAGCTTGCTCATGTAGCGCTGTGCGATCGGGCGGAACGCCCAGTAGCTGAACGAGAAGCCGCCGAACGCGTGGAACGTCGCGACCTGTGGGCACGACTTGCGGTCGAGGATCTGGGCAGAGAGCAGCGGGACCAGCGGCTCGTGGTGATGGATGATGTCGAACCGCTCGCGGTCCAGGATCCGGGTGACCAGGTACTCGAGGCGCGCCGACAGGGTGATCCGGCCGACGCTGCCGTTGTACGGGACGGCGATCGCCTGGCCGATCTGGATCACGTCCTGCGCCGGCGGGTCGTCACCCCACGGTGCGGTGATGATCCGGACCTCGTGCCCGCGCCGGCGCAGGTTCTCGTAGGTCTCGCGGATGTTGTCGTTCGCGCCGCCGGGTCGCGGATACGCGTACGGGCTGACGATGCCGATCTTCATGCGGGCTTCTTCGTCCGCCTGACGCGGCGCCGCGCGCGCTTGTATGGGTCGCGGACCATCGACCGCCACTGCTGCGTCGCCACGCCGTCCAGATGCTCGCGCAGCGTCCACGAACGGCCGAGAGCGCGTGTCGTCCGCGCGCGGATCGCCACGCGCAATGCGTCGGCGCTGTCTCCCGGGAACTCGGTCCACGCGGTGCCGACGAGCTTCGCATGGTGCGCGTCGCTCGACCCCGTCTCGGCCACGCGCAGGACGTGCTCGTTCAGCTGGCGGGCGCGGCCACCGCGGACCCGGCCGGCGTAGCTCGGATTGCGGATCTCGATCGCGTCCACGAACGAGACCCTGTCGCCGCGGGCGGCCAGCGTTCGCAGTGCGCGCTCGCCGATGGAGAACGTGAGGTACGAGAGCGGATGCGGCACGATCGCGATCCCGCCCGCGCGGTGGATCGCCATCACCGTCTCCGGAAGCGAGCGGAACATCGGGATCTCATCCTCGATGAAGAGCGCCAACAGATGGCCGGCCCGCGTCGTCACCTCGATGCCGGGGATGACGATCACCGGCGAGCCCCGCTTCGCCGCGAGGTCTCGGAGGATGAACGATCCGCGGATGTCGTCGTGATCGGTGAGCGCGATGATGTCGAGACGGGCGGTCTCGGCCGCATCGAGGATCTCCGCGGGCGAGTTGAGCCCGTCGCCGAGATCCGAATGGAGCTGCAGATCCGCCCTACCCACGGACGCGACCGTAGCCCAGCGACCTCACCGCCGCCAGACCGGCTCGAAGACGGACCACTGCTCGGGAGCCTGACGGATGTGCCGCTCGAGCACCGCGACCCAGCGGCGCATGCCCTCGCGCAGGTCCAGAT
>DATCOR010000185.1:0-4931 GCA_036564585.1 Candidatus Limnocylindria bacterium
GAGGTCTTCACGGTCCACTATCGCGATCTCGCCGCCGTCGTGAGCCGCGCGCCGCTGATCGTGTATGACCCGACGCGCGAGAACGCCCTCACCCACGAGCATGTCCAGGAAGTCGTCATGAACGAGCACGGATTCACGCCCGTGCCGATGAGCTTCGGCACGCTGTTCAAGACCGACGAGGACACCGTGGAGTTCCTGAAGGACACGTACGACGCGCTCCGGGACGTCCTGGTGAAGATGAAGGACAAGCTGGAGTTCGGCCTCAAGGTCAACTGGGACCGCGACCAGGTCCTGCGCGAGATCGAGGCGCGGAACGAAGAGATCCGCAAGCTGAAGGCGGAGATCGAGACGAATACCCAGTCGTCGACCTACTTCGCGCGCATGCAGCTCGGCCGGCTGGTGGAGCAGGCGCTTGTCGACAGATCGGAGTCGATCGTCCGCGAGATCTATGACCATCTGCGCGACGCGGCGATCGCGTCGCGGTCGAACAAGGTGATCGGCGACAAGATGATCATGAACGCGGCCTTCCTCGTCGCGCGCGATCAGGCGGAGCACTTCGACGCGAAGGTCCACGACATCGGCAAGAAGTTCGAGGGCACGCTGTCGTTCCGATACACCGGCCCATGGCCGCCGTACAACTTCGTGACCATCCGCCTGCAGCTCGAGCGCTCGGCGTCGGTCTAGGTCGTGTTCGGCCTCGGCAAGCTGCTCACACTCCCGTACTCGCTACCGGCGGCGGGCATCCGGTACTGCCTCCAGCAGGTCATCGACATGGCCGAGCAGGAGATGACCGACGACACCGCCGTGAAGGAAGAGCTCATGCTCCTGAACCTGAGCTTCGAAGAGGGCGAGATCGACGAGGCCGAGTTCCGGCGCCAGGAGGCTCCGCTCCTTGTGCGGTACTCCGAGATCAAGGCGTACCGGAGGCAGCTCGCGGAGGAGCAGCTCGCGGGTCTGCTCGTCGAGACCGGGGACCAGCGCGTTGCCATCATCGAAACACCTGAGGAGCTCGACCGCCCCGCGTGAGCCTGGTCTACGTCTACGCGATCGCGCGCGCCGGCAGCACCACGCCCGCGGGTCTCCGCGGCCTCGACGACGCGGCCGTGCGGACCGTGGTCGACGGCGGCGTTGCGGCGTTCGTCAGCGACGTGGCGGAGCGCGACTACGCGGAGGAGCCGCTGAACGCTCATCTGGCCGATATGGAGTGGCTCACTCCGCGCGCGGTGCGTCATCAGGAGGTGAACGCAGCGCTCGCGGTCGTCTGCGATCCGCTCGTGCCCCTCTCATTCGGGACGGTGTTCCGCGACGCCGCCGGCGTCACGCGCATGCTCGACGAGCGCGCAGCCGAGCTCGGTGCGCGGTTCGAGGCACTGCGTGGGAAAGCGGAGTGGATCGCGGTCGTGCGGCGCGACGAGGCAAGGGCGCTTGCGGCGGTCGAATCGGAGAGCGGGCCGCTCCGTGTGTTGCGTTCGGAGATCGAGGCGGCACCGCCCGGCCGCGGCTACCTGCTCACGCGCCAGCTCGATGAGACGAAGCGGACGGAGCTTCGTGCGTCGGACGCCGCGGCCATCGTCGACGCGACCGAGGCGTTCGAGCACGCGCAGATGCGACTGTTCCGCGAGCCGCTCGTCGAAGATGCCGGCGGCGGGATGCTCGCGCGGTTCTCGGTGCTGGCACGTCGCGACGCCGGCGGCTCGCTCGACGGAATCAGCGCCGCGTACGCCAAGCACTGGGACGCGCGCGGCTATGCGCTGGAGCTCAGCGGTCCGTGGCCGGCGTACCGCTTCTCGACGGTCGAGCTCTCATGACCGGCCGGCTCGCGGCCCTGCCCGATGAGGAGCTGAGCGTCCTCGATCTCGCGGACCGGCTGCTCAATCGCGGAGTCGTCATCACCGGCGAGGCGACGATCTCCGTAGCCGGCGTCGACCTGATCTACCTGGGACTCAACGTGATCCTTGCCGCGACCGAATCGATCGCCCAGCTCGAAGCGCGCAAGAAGTGACCCGGCTCCTGGCCCACGCGATCACCCGGCGCGCGACGGGCGGACCGGAGGCCGGGATCCGCGGCCGGCCGCTCGAGCAGATCGCGGCCGGCGAGCTCGGGCTCTGGGCCACTGTCTGGGACGGCGAGCCGAAGCTCTCGCGCGACGACGCGTTCGCGCACCACGACCTGGTCGCCGTGCTCTGCGACGCCGGCCCGTGCCTCCCGGTCCGGTTCGGGACGTGGCTGGCGGACGCGGAGGCGGCGCGGCGATCGCTCGAGGCCGAGCAGGACCGGTTCGCCGCCGCGGTCGACCGACTCGCCGACCGACGGGAGATCGCGATCACGCTGCTCTGGCTCGACGCCGCGGTGACCGAGGGCCGCGGGCACGCCGTGGCGCCGTCGGGCCGAGCGTTCCTCGAGCGCCAACGTGCCATGCATGCGGTCACTGACGAACGTCGGAAGGCGGGGGATGCGTTCGCGGCCCGGCTCGCGGCGGACCTGGCGGTCGACCAAGCGGACGTTCGGCACGAAAGTTGCCCGAGCGCCGAGGTGGCGCTGTCCATGTCGCTGCTGGCCGCGAGGGATGAGGCCGACGCGCTGAAGGTGCGGGCGACCGTGGCCGCGGATGCGATCGACGGTGTGCGCGCGGTGGTCAGCGGTCCGTGGCCGCCCTACAGCTTCACCGAAGAGCTGGGGAGCGGCCGTGGAGGATGAGATCGGTGAGCTGCGGCGGGAGCTGGAGCGCGTCCGGGGCCTCCTGCCGGACCGGGTCAACGTCGATCCCGAGGGCGTCGAGCAGGGCGTGGCGAAGCTGGTCCTGACCCTGGTCGAGTTCCTTCGGCAGCTTCTGGAGCGACAGGCGATCAGACGGATGGACGGAGGAACGCTGACCGATGACGAGATCGAACGGGTGGGTGTCGCGCTGATGCGCCTCGAGGCAAAGGTCCGAGAGATGGCCGAGGCGTTCGGTCTGGACCCCGACGACCTCAACCTCGGCCTCGGTCCGATCGGAAAGCTATTGTGAGCCGCCAATGAGCATGTCACGCAGCGTCGCCCCCGGACCGTCGACGAGCATCATCGACATCCTCGATCGGGTCCTGGACAAGGGCCTCGTCGTGGCAGGCGATATCAGCATCTCGCTCGCGAACGTGGAGCTCCTCACGATCCGCATCCGGCTCTTGGTCTGCTCGATCGACAAGGCCGAGCAGATCGGGCTGAACTGGTGGCGCTACGACCGCAACCTCGTCGCGCCGGCGACGACGGCCAGCGGCGCCGTCCCCGCTGCCGCGAGCGGTGGCGCTGCCACGAGCGGTGGCGAAGGAGCGGGAGAAATCAAGCGTCTCGAGGCGCGCATCGCTGAGTTGGAACGCACGCTCAGGTCAGCGTCTCAGAAGAAAACCGTCTAGGAGAAGAACATGCCCGTTGAACGTGCCGCTGGTGGATCGAGCCTCATCGATGTCCTCGACCGCATCCTCGACAAGGGCATCGTCATCGACGCCTGGATCCGCGTCTCGCTCGTCGGCATCGACCTGATCACGGTCGAAGCCCGCGTCGTCGTGGCGTCGATCGACACGTACCTGCGCTACGCCGAGGCCCTCGGGATCACCGGCACGGTCGCGCGACCGGCGCCGGGCGGCAGCGCGACCGGTGGATCGATCGGATCGGGCGGGATGTCCGGAACGCCGTCGTCGGCACCCGCCGGCGCCGCGGAACGACGCTAGCCGCTCGGTGACCGGCTGATGGCCGGAGCGACCGGGCGTTCCGCGCTCGACGACATCGATGCGCTGCCGCGCGAGCTGCTGGCCGGGAGCGACCCCGAGGCCGCGCTCGTGCCGGTGCTCGACGGCCTCGCCCGCGCGTTCGGATACGAGCGGGCGCTCGTGGCGATCGTCGACGAGCGCGCGCGGGTGATCCGTGGCCGCTTCGGCCGGGGCATCGCTGACCAGATCGCCGAGGCCTTCACTGTCCCGCTCGCGAACCTGCAGGACCCGAGCGTGGTCGCGTTACACAGCGGGGTGACCCAGCGCGTCGACGACGTGGCGTCCGACGAGCGGATCACGGTGACGACGCGCGAGGTCCTCAGGGAGCTCGGTTTCGAGACGTTCGTGGTCACGCCATTGCGTAGCGCCGGGCGTCCGCCGATCGGGGTCGTTCTCCTCTCCAAGGGCGCGCCGGCGAGCGACGCGGACGTGCAGGCACTGGCGCCGTTCACCAGCCAGGCCAGCGATCTTCTTGCGCAGGCCCGCGACGTCGTGGAGCTGCGCCACGGCGGGGAGGCCCACGCGATCGAGAAGGAATGGCTCTGGTGGATGGTCAACGCGTTCGCCGACCCGGTCGTCGTGACCGACGAGCAGAACGAGCTCGTGCTCGCGAACCACAGTGCCGAGCTGCTGTTCAAGAGTGGCAAGGACGACAGCGCGGGAAAGGCCCATGCCATCTCGATGAACAACTTCCTGTTCACCGCGGCGCTGTCGACCTGGAACCTCCAGAGCGCCAGCGAGCGCACCCGCGAGCTGACGCTGGTCGACCCGATCGAGGGCGACGACCTCATCTTCGAGGTCATCACCTCGCCGGCCACGAACTTCCGCATCGGCAGGAAGGGCGTGGTGTCCGTCCTCAAGAACGTGACCGATCTGCGGCACGTGACCCAGGAGCTCTCGGCGAACATCCAGCGGCTGCAGTCGGTCGACCAGGAGATCCGCCTGGAGCGCGACCGGTTGGACCTCGTGCTCCGAAACGTGCCGAACCCGATCATCGTGGTCGACAACACCGAGGAGATCGTGAGCCTGAACGCCGCCGCGGAACGCCTGTTCAAGCCACCGCGCGATCCGCTCGGCCAGCCCCGTCGGGCGCAGGTCGCGATGCGCAACGACGCGAAGTTCACGTCGTTCCTCGCCCAGCTCTCCCTCGACCCAGCGCCGCGGCGATCGGGCGAGCTGCGCCTCACC
>DATCOR010000167.1:0-7686 GCA_036564585.1 Candidatus Limnocylindria bacterium
TGTCGCCCGTCGCCCCGGTCGCGCCGGCGATGCCTTGCGACCCGGTGTCGCCTGTCGCGCCTTGCGGTCCGGTCGGACCCTGCGGGCCGCCAGCGGGACCCGTGTCACCAGTCGCACCCGTCGCTCCCGTTGCGCCGGCTCCGGTAGGCCCGGTGGCTCCAGGCGCGCCCGCTGGACCAACAGCGCCCGGCGACCCGGCCACACCCGCAACACCCGAAGCGCCGGTCGCGCCGCTGGCCCCACTCGCACCGGCTGCACCGGTCGCGCCCGCGGGACCAGTGCTGCCGTCGACCCCTGGCTGACCCGCGGGACCAGCCGCGCCCGGCTGACCGGAACCGGCCGGACCGGGAACACCGCTGGCGCCGGGAGTCCCCGGCGCGCCACTCGCACCAGGAGCGCCGGGCGGACCGGCCGGGCCTTCCGCGCCCGAGGCTCCGGCAGGGCCGGCGAGCACGACCGTGTTGGTCGAAGGAGCTGCAGGCACGATCACGGTCACCGCAGCCGGCGCCGCTTGAGCCTGCACATCGGTGATCGCACTGAGCGTCGTACCGGCGAGCGCGACGCCGCCGCGCGCGACCCCGGCGACGACGGTGCGCGTGTCGGTGACCTCGCTCATGACCGTGCCAGCCGGCAGGCTGAGATCGGCCTTCTCGCTGAGGGACGTCGATCCGCTGTTCGTCGAGATGATCGTGGCGAAGTTGCCGGGGTCGGTGCCGGGGATCGTCACGATGACCCGACCGTCACGCTGCTCGACCGACGAACCGGGGATGAGCCGCGTGAGCTCGCCGTTGCGCGCTCCCGCAGACCGGCCGGAGGCGTCGACGATGACCGCGCTCGTCGCCTGCGCGAAGTCGAACGCGAGCTTCGCGGTATCAGCAGCCTTCGGCGCCGACGGTGCCTTCTGCGGCCCGACGGTCGTCATCTGGCCGGCGGACACCGCGACCGTCTGGCTCGAGCCGACGACGGTCACGACCCCATCGGTGGTCACGATGTCGGTGCCCTGCGCACTGACGAGCACCTGGAACGCCGTTCCGTGCACCGTCGCGTCCGCGCTCGGCGTGATGACCTCGTACTTGGCGGACGCCGGCAGCGCGTGGTCGATCACATGCCAGGTCTTGCCATCGCTCTGCTGCATCACGACGCTCACGTTCTCGCGATCGGTGGTGGTGAGCGACACGATGGTCAACTCGGTGTTCGGATCGAGGACCACGACCGAGCGATCGAAGAACGCGAGCGCGGCGTGAGCGCCTGAAGCGGTGCGGATGCTGTCGCCCGGTCGGACGGATGCACTGCTCTGCGCGGCCGCGTACGTGCCGCCTGAATGACGCAGCTGCACCGAGCCGTCGAACACGGTGAGCTGCCCGCGGGTCTCGATCGCGGCGACCGACGTGGTCGGTCGAAGGAAGAGACCGATGCCCACGACGAACAGCAGGAACGCCGCGAGAACCCCGGCGATCGCAACCCGCCGGCGCGTGAGCGCGGTGAGGAACACTGGCGCGGGGCGCGACTTCGCCGCCGGCGCCGGTGTGATCACTGTGAACGGACGCGCGGTCCCCATCGGGGCGGCGATCCGGCCGGCGGCGCGACGGATCGCATCGAGGAGCTGCCGCGGAGGCGCGTCCTTGAGGACCACGCTCGTCGCGCCGCTGTGGAGTGCCGCGTCGCGAATGCTCGGGTCGAGCGTGAGGAAGACGATCCGGGTGTCGGGGAGCTCGGAGTGCAGGCTGCGCGCGACCTCGAGCCCGGTCATCTTGGGCATCGAGTTGTCGAGGACGATCAGGTCCGGGCGGAGCTCCAAGGCCTTCGACACCGCCTGAAGGCCGTCAGCGGCCTCCCCGACGATCTCGAAGTCGGGCTCGGTCTCGAGCATCGCGCGGACGCCCTCTCGTACGGCGAGATGGTCGTCCGCGACGAGGATCCGCGTTGCCACTTCGGCGGTGCTCCCTTTTTCGCGACCGTCCTGAAGGACGGGGCGGCTCGGCTGGCTTGTTCGCCTGCCTTTACGCCGTCGTTAGATTCGCGAACGGGCGGTTTTCCAACATCCATCTGCAGGTGGACATTGGTATGAGGCCGATGTGGAGTGGATCGCCAGGTGTCGCCGAGACCGACAAGTGCGGTATCAGGCCGGTATTTAGGACTCGATGTCGGCCAAGCCCCGTTTGTGGGCGTACAGCGCCACTTGCGTCCGGTCGGAGAGCTCGAGCTTCCCGAAGATGTTGGAGACGTGCGTCTTGACCGTGCGCTCGCTGATCTTCAGCTCGCCGCCGATCTCCTTGTTCGACCGCCCGTGCGCGATCAAGAGGAGCACTTCGCGCTCGCGCGCGGTCAGGTCGTGGTAGCCCTCGTCCTCTTCGTCCCGCGGAGCCCCCTCCGCCGGACCGCTGCGAAGGCGGCCGAACTCGTCGAGGACGCGAGCGGCGATGGACGGATAGATGAGCGAGAAGCCGTCGGCGACGGTGCGGATCGCGTTCGCGAGCTGCACCGCGGTGACCTCTTTCAAGAGGTATCCGGATGCGCCGGCGCGGATCGAGCTGAACACGAGCTCGTCCTGATCGTGGTTCGTGAGGACGATGACCCGCGTCGACGGCACCGAGTTCCGGATGCGGCGCGTCGCGGTCACCCCATCCCAGTCCCCCATCTTGATGTCCATGAGCACGATGTCCGGAAGCATCTCCTGCGCGAGCGCGAGCGCCTGATGCCCGTCGCTCGCTTCAGCGATGACCGTGAGATCGCCTTCCATCTCGAGGATCGAGTGGAGGCCGCTCCGCACGACCGCGTGGTCGTCCGCGATGAGGATGCGGATCTGCCGGGTTTCGCTCATCGGCCGAGCAGCCGCGCGAGGATCCCGGGCCGCGCCTGCGGCAATGCGAGCTCCGCCCCGAGGAGCTCGGCCCGAAGGACGCCGACGGTCGCGCGCGATGCCTCGTACGGGATCGTCGCCTCGACGGTCGTGCCCGTGCCGGGCGTGCTCGTCACGACGAGCCGGCCGGCGACCGCCTCGGCGCGCTCGCGCATGCCGATGAGCCCGAAGTGGCCGTTCGCTTCCGCGTTCGCGCTCATCGAGGCAAGGTCGAAGCCGGCACCGTCGTCCGCCACAGTCACCACGACATCAGTGTCGCGGTAGCTGAGCGTGACCGTCGCGTGTCGTGCGCCGGCGTGCTGCGCGACGTTGCGGAGGGCTTCGCCGACGATCCGGACGACGGCGCGTTGCAGGTCGGCCTCGAGCTCGTGTTCGCTGCCCTGCTCCTGCATCTCGACCGCGAGTCCGGTCTGCCGGCGGAGGTCGTCGATGAGCCGCGCGACGGTGGTCGGAAGGCCGAGACCGCCCGGCGCGCTCTGGCGCAGCGCACCCATGTATTGCCGCACGTCGGCAAGGGTCGCACGCGCGTCGCGCGTCGCCTTCGCGAGCTGCTGGCCGAGCACCTGCGGGTTGCGTTCGAACGCGCGCTGCGCGCCTTCGAGGCTGAGTACGACGCCGGTGAGCTCCTGCGCGAGGCCGTCGTGCAGCTCCTGCGCGATCCGCTTGCGCTCTCCGGCCGTCGCCTGCTCTTCGACAGAAACCGAGTCCGTGGACCGCACGAGCTCGAACAGGTATTCCGCGGCCGTTGCGGCGAAGTCCGCCTCGGCCTCCGGATAGGGCGTCCCGCCCCGGCCGAGCACGAGCACGCCGATGGTCTTCCCCTGTGCGCTCACCGGTGCCAGCACGTAGGTCGTCGCCCCGACGCCGGCCCACGCCGGTCGTGCGCCGTCGTCATCGGCGGCGCACTGGGCCCGGACCGAGTGCTGCTCCTCGAGCGCTTCGCCGAACGGACCGCTCAGCGCGCCGGCCTCGATGGCCGTCGGCGCGGCGTCGTCGTAGCCGCGCGATGCCCGTCGCTCCGCGCCGCCGTCCGCGGCCAGGACCCAGAGACCCACCACGTCGTGATGCATCACGTCGGCGAGCATCGCGACGGCGGTCTCGAGCTCCTGCTGCGGCTCCTCACCCAATGTGCCGAGCCGCGAGAGCTCGTAGAGCGCGATCGCCTGCTTGCGGTCCTCTTCCGCGCGCGCGACCGCCCCCACGAACGAGAGGGTCGCCGCGATGTCGACGCCGATCGCGGAGAGGGCATCGAGATCGGTCGCGTCGTACCGCTCGCTCGATTCACGGCGCTTCACGCTGACGACGCCGATGATGTGATCGCCGTTGCGCAACGGCGCGACGAGCGCGTCGCCGATCGACGGGTCGTTGCCGCTGAACCGTTCGTCACCGATCTCTCCGCGGAGCAGCAGCGGCTGACCGGTCGTGGCGACGAATCCGGAGATCCCCTCGCCGAGCCGCTTCCGATCGCGCTTGGCCTCATCGGACAGGCCGACGGAGCTTCGGACCGAGAGCACGCCGTCGTCGACGAGCATGATCGAGACGCCGTCGGCCGCGAAGACGCGCGCGAGACCGTTCGTCGCGCTCTCGAGCAGCGTGTCCGGATCGCGCTCGGCCCGGACGATCTCCTGCAGCTCGGTCGATGCCTTCGTGCGGGCCTCGAGCTCGGCCGCCGCGCGCTGCATCCGCCAGAAGGTGTTCTCTTCCACCAGCTCGAGCGCGACAAGCTGCGCGAGCCGGCCGAGGTCCGTGGACTCCTCATCGCTGAACGGGCCGCTGACCCGAAGTGCCGCGAGCGCGCCGATGCGATGCTGGCGCCACTCCACCGGGAGCGCACGCATCGCGAGCGCGACCTGCCCGTCCAGCAGCTCGACGTTCACCGCGCCGTCCGCGGCCGCACCGCCGAGCGCCGTCACCAGCAACGAGGACTGATCCGAGCCGCTCCATGCCGATTGCGGGGCCACGTTGTGCGCCGCATAGGTCACGAACGATCCTTCACGGGGCCGCAGTACGATCGCGAGCGCGTCGGCATGGGCGAGCTCGGCGAGCATCGCGATGCGCGCGGACCAGAATTCATTCTCGCGCTCGACCGTCATCAGGCCCTTCCATCGGCGGCCGGGAGGCCGACGTGCCGGTTACACACGACATTGAGCCTCATTCGCGCGTGCAGGGCTACCCCGCCGTCGGGGGTGTTCAGCAGGACTGAGATGTCCCCCGTGCGGGTGAGAGCGCGAATAATCGGAGCATCGATCGGCCGAAGATCCTCATCGTCACCCCCCACCCCGTGATCGGCGCGGGGATCGAGACCGTGCTGCGCATCGAAGATCTCTACGACGTGCGCCGGGCCGCGAATCTCGTCGACGCGAAAGCGGCCGCCGATTCGTGGCCGGCCGACGCGGCGCTCGTCGACAGCGTGCTCCTCGGCGGTGACGCTCCCAGCCTCGAGATCCCGTGCACGATCCTCGCCGGCGACGCGGACAGTGGGACGCGTCTCGTCGCGAAGGTACCGGGTGCGCGGGGCTGGCTCCTCAAGGACGCACCACCGTCGCGGCTCGTGGAAGCGGTGGACCGTTCGCTCGGGATCATCCGCGTGCGTCCCGACGTGCGCGGAACCCTGGGCATGGTCGTTGCCGCGGTCATCGTGATCGTCTTCGTCGCCGCGGTCGCCCTCTTCCTCTGGCGGTTCGTGCTCAGCTGAGCCGAACTAGCGGCCCAGGAGCTTCCCGATGAATCCGATGCGCTGGGCCGGAGCTTCGACATCCTCGACGACCGTCGTCGGCTCGCGCATCCCGCGTATTGGATCCTCCGCGAAGAGGTACGGCAGCTTCGCGGTGATGACCGAGCCCTGCCCGGGCTGGCTGAGGATGGTGAGCGACCCACCGATGCTCTCGGCACGTTCGCGCATCCCTGCCAGGCCGAAATGCCCGCGCTCGGTCGCGATCGCGATCGTCGGCTCGGTGTCGAAGCCGACGCCGTCGTCCTCGACGATCACGCTGATCTCGTTCTGCCCGTATTCGAGGCGCAGCTTCGCAGCCTTCGCATGCGCGTGCTGCGCGACGTTGCGCAGCGACTCGCCGACGATCCGCATCACCGCACGCTCGAGCGGCGGCTCGAGCTCGCGTTCGGGGCCCTGCTCCTCCATCTCGACGCGCAGCCCGGTCTGCCGGCGGACATCGTCGACCAGACGCGCGACGGTGGACGGCAGGTTGATCTCGCCGCCCTCCTTCGCGCGCAGCGCGGCCATGTACTGCCGCACCTCCGCGAGCGTCGCGCGTGCCTCGCGCGCGGCCTTGGCGAGGCTGGCCGTGAGCGCGGCTGGGTCACGGTCGAGCGCGCGCTGGCAGGCCTCGAGGGTGAGCACGACGCCGGTGAGCTCCTGAGCGATGCCGTCGTGGATCTCCTGCGCGATCTTGCGCCGCTCGTTCGCCGCGACGACGGCCTCCGAATCGCCCGCGGCGGTCTTCTGCATCTGACCGGAGAGGTACTCGCCGAGGGTGCCCGCGAAATCGATCTCTGGGTCGGCGAACCCGCCGGTCGTGCGCCCGAGCAGGAGCGCGCCGAGATAGTTCCCGTGCGAGCCGATCGGCGCGAGCACGAACGCGGTCGCGTCCACGAACGCCCAGTCCGGCCTGCGCTCGTCGCCCGCGGCGAAGCGCGCGGTCGCGAGCTGCTGCTGGCGCACGGCCATCGTCATCGCCGGCCCGAGTCCGCTGAGTGGGATGAGGCCCGGCTTCGGCTCGGGGTACCCATGGCCCGCCCTGAGCCGCAGTCCGCCGGTCTCGAGCGCCCAGACCCCCACGACGTCGTTGTTGAGCATGCCCGAGATCATCTCGGCCGCAGTCCTGAGGTCCTCCTCGGGGTCGTTGCCCATCGTGGCGAGCCGCGAGAGCTCGTACAGCACAAGAGCCTGCTTGCGATCGTCCTCGGTCCGGCGCATCGCTTCCGCGGCCACGAACGATGCCGCGATCTCGCCGGCAACGTGTTGCAGCGACTCGACCGATGCCTGCGTGAATCTGTCCTTCGACGCCGCGCTGTGCTTGATGTTCACCACGCCGATCGTTCGATCGTCCGCGCGCATCGGCGCGATCATCGACTCGCCGATCGTCGGGTCGTTGCCGGTGAAGCGCTGGTCCTTCACCTGACCGCTCAGCAGCAGCGGCTGCCCGGTCTTCACGACGTAGCCCGAGATGCCCTCGCCCGCCCGCTTCCGGTCCTTCTTTGCGGCGTCGCTCAGCCCGAGCGACGATCGGACCGAGAGCTGCCCGGCATCGTCGGCGAGCATGATCGAGACGCCGTCCGCACTGAAGAGCTCGGCCAACTGCGCCGTGGCGCGCTCGAGGAGCTCCTCGGGGTCCCGCGTGTTGCGCGCGACATCGGCTATCCGACTCTGCGCCTTGAGCCGGGTCTCGAGCTCGCTCTGCTGCGACTGCACGCGCCGCAGCGCGGTGGCCTCGGCGAGCTCGAGTCCGACCAGATCGGCCAGCCGCTCGATCTCCTGCATATCGCGGTCATCGAACAGGCCGCCGGTGCGGAGTGCCGCGAGGGCGCCGACGAGCTGCTCGTTCCACACGATCGGCGCGACGAAGATGGTCGAGGTCGCGCGTCCATCCGCGAGCGGCAGGACGACGCTCGCCTGGCCCGCGCGCCGAGACTCGAACGTGCTGCGGATGAGCGGGCCGGCGACGGCCCCGTTCCAGCCGGGATCCGACGGGACGTTGTCGCTCGCGTACGTGACGAACCCCTCGTTCTTCACCTCGAGCACGACGGCGATCCCATCGGCGTGCGCGAGCTTGCCGATGAACGCCATCCGCGCGGACCAGAAGTCCGCG
>DATCOR010000190.1:0-2625 GCA_036564585.1 Candidatus Limnocylindria bacterium
GGGCCGGCCGCACGATTCAGTACGCTCTCGGCAATCGAACCCGGGGAGGACCGCGTGAACGACTTCCGGCTCGCGAAGGATGTCCGGCCGACGCGCTACCAGCTGCACTTCCTGCTCGACCTCGAGCGCTGGACCTTCCGGGCGGAGGGCGTGATCTCCCTGAAGCTCGCGAAGCCGGCGCGCGAGGTCACCCTGCACAGCGTCGACATCGACATCAAGACCGGCCGCGACGTCGCCGGGGCCACGCACGACGAAGAGTCCCAGACCGCGACCTTGAAGCTCGCGAAGGAGCTGCCGGCGGGGACGGCCGACCTGCGCCTGGAGTGGTCCGGCGAGATCGCCGAGAAGCTCCGCGGCCTGTACCGGTCGACCCGCCCGGGGGAACGCTACGCGGCGACGCAGTTCGAGCCGGCGGACGCCAGGCGGGCGTTCCCGTGCTTCGACGAGCCGGAGTTCAAAGCGACATTCAAGGTCGCGCTCACCCACGACCCGAAGCTGGCGGCGATCTCCAACATGCCGATCGAATCCGAACGCGCCGACGGCGGCGCCAAGCAGACGACGTTCCGGGAGACGCCGGTCATGTCGTCCTACCTGCTGGCATTCACGGTCGGCCCGTACGACGCCACGCCGCCCGCGAAGACAAAGACCGATGTCGAGTGCCGGGTGTGGCTCCCGAAGGGCACGGCCGACCAGGCGATCTTCGCGCGTGACGCACACGTGAAGGCCGTCGAGTGGCTCGAGCAGTACACGAACATCCCCTACCCGTTCGCGCCGAAGGTCGACGCGATCGGCATCCCCGACTTCGAAGCCGGCGCGATGGAGAACCCGGGCGCGATCACGTACCGGACGACGCTTCTCGCGGCGGATCAGAAGACCGCGTCGACCGCCACGTTCAAGGCGGTCTTCAGCGTCGCCGCGCACGAGCTCACCCATATGTGGTGGGGTGACCTGGTGACGATGGCCTGGTGGAACGATCTCTGGCTGAACGAATCGTTCGCGAGCTTCGTCGGCGAGAAGTGCACGGCGACCGTGAATCCCGAGTGGCGGTTCACTCGCGACGTCGTCTCGCAGAACACGCCGGCGTTCAACCTCGACTCGCTTGTCTCGACCCATCCCATCTCGATGGAGGCCAAGAACGTCGACGCGGCGAACGAGCGTTTCGACGCGGTCACCTACCTGAAAGGACAGGGCGTCCTGCGCATGATCGAGAACTACCTTGGCGAGGATGACTTCCGGTCCGGCGTCCGCATCTACCTCGGCCGCCACAAGTGGGCGAACGCGACGGCCGGCGACTTCTGGCGCGCGCTCGACGAAGCGTCCGGGCGCGATGTGACCGGCCTCGCGACCGCGTGGATCACCGAGCCCGGGCACCCCCTCGTGGCATGCTCGGTCCGCGAGACGGGCGGCGGTCTCACGGTCGACCTGGCGCAGGCCCGGTTCTTCGCCGATCCGGCCGTGAAGCCGACCGGACAGGTCTGGCCGGTGCCGCTCGTGCTGCGATACGGCACCCGCGACGGCGGCGTAAAGGAAGCGCGTTACCTCCTCGACAAGCAAACCGGATCGGTCGAACTACCAGGCGCGGCGTGGTACTTCCCGAACGGCGGTGGTGTCGGGTTCTACCGCTTCGCGTTCGACGATCGGTCGATCGCCCTGCTCGCCAAGGAGACCGGCAAGCTCACGCCCGAGGAGCGCCTCTCGCTCATCGACGACCAGTGGGCGCTCGCGCGCGCGAGCAAGGCAACGCTCGGTCAGGTCCTGGATCTCATCGCCGGGCTCAAGGGCGAGGACGACCTCTACGTGCTGCGCAGTCTCAGCGAGATCCTCGCGTGGCTCGACCACAACGCGGTCACGGGCGCGATCGAGCGGCCGTTCCGCGAGCTCGTGGATGCGACCTTCCGGCCGCAGCTCGAGAAGCTCGGTTGGGAGAACCGCGAAGACGACACGTCCGACGAGCGTGAGAAGCGGCAGCTCGTGATCGGCGCGCTCGGCCACGCCGCGGCCGCCGCGGATGTCCGGGCGGAGGCGAGGCGGCGCATCGCCGCGCACCTCGATGGCACAACGCGGCTCGCGCCCGACGTCGCCGGGCCGATCGCGTCGGTCGCCGCGATCGACGGCGATGGCGCGCTCTTTGACCGCTACGTCTCGCGGATGCAGGAAGCCCAGAAGACCGATCCCCAGGAGGAGAACCGCTTCCGCGTCGCGCTGACGGACTTCCGCGATCCGGCACTCGTCGAGCGGCTGGCAGGATCGATCTTCACCGGCCTCATCCGCGATCAGGACCGGGCGATCCTCCTGCTCCGGATGCACGGGCAGGCCCACGCCCGCGAGGTCGCGTTCCGCACGTTGAAGGCGGTGTGGGACGAGTTCGTCACGAAGATGGACCCCGGTGGGAAGCAACGGTGCGCGACCGCGCCGGGCCAGCTCACGCCGCGCAAGCTGGTCGAGGCGGCCACGGCGTTCCTCACGGTGAAGCAGACCGCCGACATCAAGGAGACGGTCGCGCAGGCGGTCGAGCGCATGCGGATCGGCTCCGCGAACGCGGAGCGGATGTCCCGCGAGCTCGACGATGCGCTCGGGAGGATCGCGCAGCCGGCGCGGTGACCAGCCTCTGGCTCGATGGCTGTC
>DATCOR010000193.1:0-4132 GCA_036564585.1 Candidatus Limnocylindria bacterium
GCACGGAGCTCCGTCGCGAGCTCCTCGTTCGGCGCGATCGCCAGGTCCGCCGCCGCGACGACCGCGCCGGTGTACGGACCGACAAGGGACCGCGCGAGCGGCGCCGCGAGACCCGCGTAGTGCGCGTACTCGTCGAAGCGCGTGTGGACCGTCACGACGAACGGCACGCGGAGTCGTCGGGCCGCCGCGAGGGCGGCCCACGACGCGCCGAACACCGAATGCGCGTGCAGCAGCTCGACCCCACGGTTCCGCAGCTTCTGCGGTAGCCGCGGCCCGAACAACGCGAGCCGGTGTCCCGCCGGCGTACCCGGCATGTGGATGTCCGGTTCGGCGATGTCGACATCACCGTGCGGTCCGACGACGGTGACCGTGACGCCCGCTTCCCGAAGCGCATCACGCTGCCGCCGAACGGCGACCGTAACTCCAGACACATAGGGCAGCGCGACATCAGTGAGAAAGGCGACGTGCATCAGATGAGCCTAGTTGCGCAGGTGGGAAGGTCGGCGGCCTGGCCGCGAAGGGGATTGAGCCCGCCGCAGCGGGCGAGGCGTCAAGGAGGAACGCGCTCAGGAGGTTGATGAAGCGCCCCTTCGCGGGCAGGCCGCCGACCTCGCCCGCCGGCACTACTCCGACGAGGCGACTAGAGCAGCCGAGTGTTGTTGATGACGAGCGCGAACTGACAGTGGAGGAACTCAGCCGCCCGGCGGCAGAGCATCATGCGCGACAGGAAGATCTCGAAGTACTCCATCAGCGGGGCCACCTCGGTGTCGATCGTGAGATCGAGCGTGATGAGCTTCTCCCTGCGCGAGACCTTGATCTCCGCGTTGGTCGCGGCGTAGTTCACGCGGTCGTGGATGTCGAAGGTCGTCGTCTTCGGGTTGCGCACGCGCGAGCGGTGCACGTCGCTCTTGTCCGCGATGATCACCGCGGCCGACACGGCGCTCACGGGGAGGCCACCTTCGGCCTCCTCGTGGTTCGCGATCGCGCCCATCATGATCGCGACCTCCTCGAACGTGAACCCGAGATCGAGGAGGATCGGGTTGGCCAGGAGCGCGCCGGTCTGGCCGTGCTTCTCGCGCGTGATGACGTTGCCCATGTCGTGGAGGTACGCGGCGACGGCCCCGAGCTCCGTGCGTCGGGCCTCGTGGCCGAGCGATTTCAGGATGAACCGCGCGCCGTCCGCGGTCGTGTTCGCGTGGCGCTCGCCGTGCTCCGTGTATCCGATGGCGCCGGTCTGCGCGTTCGCCGAGCGGATGTACACGCGGACGCGCTCGTCCTTCTTGATGTCGTCGAGGGTGGGACCCTCGCGCTTCGCCTCGACCGGCGTGCGCGTCTTCGTCTCGGTGCGATGGACCTTGATCGCCTCATCGTCGGTCTTCGTATCGTCCGCCCGCGGCGTGCCCGGTGATTCTCGCATCGCGCTCATCGAGCCGACTCTAGCCGACGCGCCTCGTCGTACCCGCGCTGCAGGCGCTCCGCGGTCTGCTGCATCCAGCGCAGCTCGGTGAGACCGGCGCGCGCGATCACCATCCCGCGAGTGAACGCGATCCACGGCTTGAGCGTGCCGCCAAGGAGCCCGAGCCACGTCGCCGCCGTCGCGTCGACCTTCGGGCCCTTGCCTTTCGGCTCGGCGATCTCGGCGAAGAGCGTGCCGTCGCCAGCCTGGAACTCGATGGCCCGCGTGCCGTCGGTCATGCGCAGGAGCGCGCGGCCCGCGGTCGCGCCCTTGAGCGCATCGAGCACCGCCGCGGTGTCGCTCGCCTCGCTGAGGATGCGGAGCACGAGGTCGGTCACGGCCTCGGGCACCGGATCGCCACGGGTCGCCTGGTCCTTCGCCTCATCGAGCGCGGCCACGAGCGCTGCCGCGGTCATGCGAGCGGCAGGTTCGAGCGGACGCCCGCGGGCATCTCGGCACCGCGATGACGGAGCGAGAAGAACGCCGCCGCTCCGACCATGGCGCCGTTGTCGGTGCAGAGTCGCGGCGGTGGGACGTGCAGCGGCACGGCGATCCGCCGCGTGATCTCCGCGCGGAGCGCGCTGTTCGCGGCGACGCCACCGCCGAGCATCACGCTGCGCACGCCGTGCTCGGCGGCGGCCCGCGCGGTCTTCTCGGCGAGCGCCTCGACGATCGCCTTCTGGAACGACGCGGCCACGTCGCCCACGGGGACCGTGCCCTTCTCCTCGAGCGACTTGGTGAGGCGAAGCACCGCCGTTTTCAGACCGGAGAACGAGAAGTCATAGCGATCCGCGAGCCACGCCTTCGGCAGCGGGAACGCGTTCGGGTCGCCGTCCTTCGCGGCCTTCTCGATCTCAGGCCCTCCCGGGAAGCCGAGGCCGAGCAGGCGCGCGACCTTGTCGAACGCCTCACCGGCAGCGTCGTCGATGGTGCGGCCGAGGAGCCGGAACCGGCGGTGCGCCTCCATGAGGACGAGATCGCTGTGCGCGCCGCTGACCACGAGCACGACCGCGGGGAGCTCGGGCTCCGGTCGGAGCTCCTCCGTCTGGAGCAGCCAGTTCGCGTACACGTGTCCCTCGAGGTGGTTCACGCCGATGAACGGCAGGCCCGCGGCGAGCGCCAGCCCGCGGCCGTAGTTCGCGCCGACGAGCAGGCACCCGACGAGCCCCGGCCCCACCGTCGCGCCAACGGCGTCGACCTCGCGCAGCGTGATCCCGGCATCGCGCAGGGCCGTGTCGGTGATCGGGTCGATCGCGCGGAGGTGCTCGCGCGCCGCGACCTCCGGCACGATCCCGCCGGTGGCCTGATGCGCGAGCTGCGTCGCGATGACGTTCGCGCGGATCCGGCGGCCGTCCTCGATGACCGCGACGCCGGTCTCGTCGCAGCTCGTCTCGATCGCGAGGATCCTCATCCGTTCCGCTCCAGGTCCTTGCGCAGGACCGCGATACGATCGCGGACCGTGCGATCCTTCAGGCGCTCCGTCCACATGATGAGCGCGTCCTCGTTGTTGTCGCTGTAGTAGCGCCGGCGCACGCCCGCGCGGCGGAAGCCGTACTTCTCGTACAGCCGCTGCGCCGCCAGGTTCGACGCCCGGACCTCGAGGGTGAGCCACTCCGCGCTCATCGCGACCGCGATCTCGAATAGCCGTTGCAGCAGGCGCTCGCCGATGCGGAGCCGGCGGTGATCGGGATGGACCGCGAACGTCGTGATGTGCGCCTCATCGACCATGAGCCAGAGCCCGGCGTACCCGACGATGTGATCGCCGCTCCGCGCGACGACGTAGCGCGCGTTGCGGTTCTGGGTGAGCTCGTGGCGGAATGCGTTCGCCGGCCACGGGACCGGGAACGAGGTCCGCTCGACCTCCTGCACGGCGTCGATGTCCTCGAGGGTCATGTCGTCGATGACGACGGGCGCGACCGACACCATGGTCAAGCCGTCCGTTTCGGGAGCCCGAGCGCCGCATCGTCGGCAGGTGGCGGCGTGAAGGGCTGCGCGAAGCTACCGCCCATCGCGGGCTGGCGGACGTAGATCGGCTCGAGCGCGCCCAGCGGCGCCTGCGTGCGCTCCGCGAGCTCGTTCCAGCCGAGCTCGGCGAGGTAACCCGCCCGCCGCATCCGCGACGCGGGCGGGGCGAACAACGCGAGCGGCCCGAGCAGATCGCGAAGCGTGGACTCGCCCTCGGCGTCGATCTCGCCGACGAACAGCGTGTGCGTGCCGATCTGCCGGCAGAGGTCGACGAGGGATCCGACGATGAACGGCGAGCGCCGGGCCCACTTCCGGTTGCGCTCCTGATAGAGCGCCGCGTAGTACTCGCCGCGGCCGGCCGGAAGGAGTGGGCAGGTGCGAAGCTTCGATGACGCGTGCGGATACGCGAGGACGTCCAGCGTGGAGATGCCGACGAGCGCCGCGCCGCTCCCGCGCGCGAGGCCCTGGGCGGCCGCGATCGCGACGCGCAGGCCGGTGAACGAGCCGGGGCCGGTCGCGACCGCGACCTTGTCCACGGTGCCGATCTGCTGCCGGCTCAACGTCAGGAGCCGCTCGATCGTCGGGAACAGATCCTCGGCATGACGCCGCTGCGCGTGCCACGTCTCCTCGGCGAGCACGGCGCTCCCGTCGAAGACCGCGACGGAGGCCCATTCGGTCGATGTGTCGAGCGCGAGGAGCGCGCTCACGCGG
>DATCOR010000201.1:0-7944 GCA_036564585.1 Candidatus Limnocylindria bacterium
CTCGGTGCACTTCATCCTCGAGGGGCAGGTCCGGGTCGAGCGTCAGCGCCGATCGGACGCGCACCGTGTGCAGCTCGCGATGCTCGGTTCCGGCGAGATCGTCGGCGAGATGGGGGTCATGGTCGACCTGCCGCGCTCGGCGACGGTCACGGCCGCGATGCCGACGACGACGCTCGAGCTCGATACCGCGAGCTTCGAGCGCGCCGCGCGCGCATTCCCGATTCTCCACCGCGTACTCGCGAAGCTGTTGAGCGAGCGGCTGCGCCGGACCTCTGAACGGGTGACCGACCGCCACACGGAGTAGGAACTTGAGGTCGCAAATTGTGACCTCAAGTTTCGGGTCGGAACCCGATCTCCCGACGCTTCGGCAACGCCGGTCGTTCGAGCCCCCGCAGGGCCTTCAGGACGTCCACGAGCACCGCGCCGTGAACGCCGATCTGGCGCTCGATCTCGTCTACTCGATGGCCAAGTTCGGTGGTCTGAGTCAAGGTGCGCCTCAGCTGAACGAAGGTGCGCATGATGAGGATGTTCACCGAGACAGCACGTGTACTTCGAAGCACACTCGACAGCATCGCGACACCCTGCTCTGTGAACGCGTAAGGCGGCTTGCGACGGCCGCCATAGCCGCCCGAACTTGATATCGCAAATTGCGATATCAAGTTTGTCTCCTCG
Source organism: Candidatus Limnocylindria bacterium (assembly GCA_036564585.1). GTDB lineage: Bacteria > Chloroflexota > Limnocylindria > P2-11E > P2-11E > UBA4735. The sequence goes on from DATCOR010000201.1 coordinate 673, forward strand.
GGAGTGAGCTTGAACATGAAATCGGCCGGGAAGCGCGCACGGTTTCGCCGGACGGCCTCGTTGAGCCGCCCTGTCGGGACCCCGTAGAGCGCCGCGAGGTCCGCGTCGAGGATCACTCGCTCGCCGCGGATGACGTGGATCCGTGCCTCGATGCGCGCGGCGACAGACTTGGGCGGCACAGCGATGTCATCGGCGCGCCCTTGCTAGCCTGACGCTCTCGTGAGCGAAGCAAACCTCGTCCTCTTCGCGCTCCTCGGTGGCACCGCGCTCCTCCTGTACGGCGTGCGACTCGTCGGCGAAGGGCTGCAGCGCGCCGCCGGCACAAGGCTGCGCCACGTCCTCTCGACACTCACTGGCGATCGCTTCCGCGCGCTGCTCGTCGGCGCCGGTGTCACGGCGGTGCTCCAGTCGTCGAGCGCGACCACGGTCATGCTCGTCGGCTTCGCGTCGGCCGGCCTGCTCACGCTGCGCCAGACGATCGGCGTGATCCTCGGCGCGGACATCGGGACCACGGTCACGGTGCAGCTCCTCGCGTTCAACCTGCTCGGCTTCGCGCCGCTCGTCGTGTTCCTCGGCTGGCTCGTGTACACGGCGTTCGGCGGGACCGTGAAATACATCGGCCAGGCGATCCTCGGCTTCGGCTTCCTGTTCCTCGGGATGAGCCTCATCGCCGACGGCACCGCACCGTTGAAGCAGAGCGCCCTGTTCGGCGACCTGTTCCAGGCCCTCGTCGGGCAGCCACTCCTTCTATTACTGCTCGCGGCGGTGTTCAGCGCGCTCGTGCGGTCGAGTGCCGCGACCATCGGCATCGCGCTCAGCTTCGCGACGAGCGGGCTCATGAACCTGGACGGGGCGATGCCGATCATCTTCGGCGCGAACGTCGGCACGGCCGCGACCGCGCTCATCGCTGCGGTCGGCGCGAACGCCGAGGCCCGGCGCGTGGCGGCGGCACACGCGATCTTCAAGGTCGTCGGGGTGCTCATCTTCCTGCCGCTCAGCGTCGCGTTCGCCGACCTCGTCCGGCAGACGACCGACGACCCGGCGCGCCAGATCGCGAACGCGCACTCGCTGTTCAACCTCGTCGTCGCGCTGCTCTTCCTGCCGTTCACCCGCATCGCCGCGGACGTCTTCACCCGGATCATCCCGGACACCGGCCGCACCGAGCTCGGCGCGATGTACCTGAACCCGAACGTGCTGGATACGCCGGCCGTCGCGCTCGGCCAGGCCGTGCGCGAGGTGCTCCGGATGGGCGACGCGGTGCTCCAGTCGCTCCGCGACACGATCGTCGTCTTCGAGCGCGACGACGAGCCGCTCATGAAGGAGGTCATCCGGCGCGACGACCTCATCGACCGGCTCGAGGAGGACATCAAGCAGTACCTCGTGAAGCTCGGCGAGCACGCCCTCACCGAAGAGCAGTCCGAGCGCGAGTCCGCGCTCCTGTTCACGGTCGTGAACCTCGAGGAGATCGGTGACGTCATCGAGAAGGAGCTCATGGAGCTGGCCGAGAAGAAGATCCGCGGCCACTACCGGTTCAGCCCGCAGGGCTGGAAGGAGATCGCGGACCTGCACGCGATGGTCATCGAGAACCTCGAGCTCGCGATCAGCGCCGTCGCCACGCAGGACCGCTCGATCGCCGACAAGGTCGTGCGACACAAGTCCAACATCAACCTCATGGAGCGCCGGCTGCGCGGGTCGCACATGCAGCGGCTGCGCGACGGGCTGCGCGAGACGATCGACACCTCGAGCATCCACCTCGACGTGCTCGCGGGGCTGAAGCGGGTGAACTCGCTCGTCGCCGGGATCGGGTACGCGGTCCTCGGCCAGCACGACGCCGACTGACGTTACGCCTGTGATAAGGTATTCATGATCAGATGGACGCCGCCCGATTGCTCCGTGCCGCCCGCGCCCACGCCGGCCTGACTCAGCGCGCGCTCGCCGCGCGATCGGGCGTGCCGCAGCCGACCATCGCGGCGATCGAGAGCGGGGCGCAGGATCCGCGCTATCGGACGCTCGACCGGCTGATCCGCGCGGCTGGCCAGGATCTGGATCTTATTGCCGCGGAGGGCGCCGGGATCGATCGGACCCAATTCCGCACGACCCTGCGACTGTCGCCTTCGGGTCGACTCGCGCGCGCGGCGCAAGGCGCGAGGGCGCTGCGGCAGCTCAGGTCGGCGCGGAAGGTGAGCTGAACGAAGCGGACCGTGGGCCTCGATCCGGCCGGCATCTTGAAGATGCTCGTCGACGAGGACGTGCGCTTCGTCGTCGTCGGCGGCATCGCGGGCGCGCTCCACGGCTCGACGACCCTGACCGCCGACCTCGACATCCTGTACGACCGTGACCTCGCCAATCTGGATCGCCTGGCTACGGCGCTCGCCGCGCTCGGTGCCGTGCGGCGCGATCTCCCCGCGGGCGTCAAGGCTCCGATCGACGCGCGCGCATTGCGCAACGGGACCAACTTCCTACTGACGACGGACCGCGGTGATCTCGACTGCATCGGGGAGACGCCCAGCGGTGCGTTCACCTACGCGCAGGTCGCGGCGACGGCCGAGCGCATGGAGATCGGCCGTGGCCTCGTCGTGCCGGTTGCCTCCCTGGACGAGCTCATCCGGATGAAGCGCGCCACCGGCCGTCCGAAAGACCGCATCGAGGTCGAGACGCTCGCCGCGTTGCGTAGCACGCGCGACGAACGAGCCCCCCGATGACCGGCCGCGCATTCGTCGGCACGTCAGGGTGGGCATACGCGAGCTGGAAGCAGAAGTTCTACCCGGCCGACGTGAAGGCGAAGGACCTGCTCCGCCACTACGCCACGCGCCTCAAGACGAACGAGGTGAACTACACCTTCAACCACCTGCCGACACAACGGAACATCGACAGCTGGAAGGAGCAGACGCCCGACGACTTCCTGTTCGCCCTGAAGGCGTCGCAGTTCATCACGCACATCAAGAAGCTGGAGGAGCCGACGAAGACCCTGCCGACGTTCTTCGACGCGGTACGTCCGCTCGGCGACCGGCTCGGGCCGATCCTGTTCCAGACCCCGCCGTGGCTGAAGCGCAATGACGAGCTGCTCTCAATGTTCGTCGTCGCGCTTCCCGATGACGCGCGGGTCGCACTCGAAGTCCGAGACCCGTCGTGGTATGACGATGACGTGTACGGGCTGCTGAGGGCGCGCAACGTCGCCCTCGTCCACGCCGAGGGCGAACGGGCGCCAAGCCCGCTCGAGACGATCGGCGCGACCGCGGACTTCGCCTACATCAGGCTGCGCGCGCGCGAGGGCTACGACCCGTCCGCAGTCGCGACGTGGGCCGAGCGGCTCGCGGCCACGCGTGCGTCCGGCAAGGACGTCTACGCGTACTTCCGGCATGACGACGATGGCAGCAATGGCGTCGCGGCCGAGCAGCTCCGGGACGCGCTCGCATGAAGGAGACCCGCGGAACGGCTGAGTGGGCCTACAAGGTCACGCCGCACGGGACCGGGGCGGCCGCGACGCGCGAGCTCATCGACGAGTCGGGCTTCCTCTGGCGGACCGTGCACAACAGCACGGGCCGCAAGATCGCGTCGGTCGGGAAGGTCGAGGTGGGTGACACGGTCCACCTGTACTTCTCCGATGAAGGCGCGGACACCTACGTCGCGTCGTACCTCGTGCAGCGTCCGGTCGATCTGGCCGAGGAAGGCATCCCCGCGGTCGATGCGGCCCGCTCGGGGCCGCTGTTCGAGCGCCTCGAGGAGGCCGGGTACGAGAAGGACCACGAGCTTGCCTTTTTCACGGGGTTCCGCGTGAAGCGCGACTTGTACCCGCGGCCGGTGGAGCAGACGCCGCGCTGGATCGGGCGCAACGCGATCGTGCGGGTGAAGCGCTGAGCTGGCTGCGCGGCCTCGCGCTCGCGATCGTGCTCGGGTCATGCGCGAGCACCGCGATCCCGGCGCAGCCGCGCACCAGCGATCCGGTGCTCGGCGTCGCACCGCGCGAGACGCTCGGGAACGTGATGACCGCCGACCGGATGACCGTGTACGTGTACACGCTCGACAAGCCGGGCGAGTCGGTCTGCTACGACATCTGCGCGATGAACTGGCCGCCGCTCCTCGTGACGCACACGCCGACGCTCGCCGCGTCGTTCCCCGGCCGGCTCGCGAGCACGACGCGCAGGGATGGCGCGAAGCAGCTGACCTACAACGGGCAGCCGCTCTACCTGTACATCGAGGACCCGCCGAACACGGATCAGGCGAACGGCCAGAACGTCGACCAGCAGTGGTTCGTCGCGAAACCGTGAGTGGCGAGCTCATCGCCTGGACCGCGGCCCTCAGCTTCGTCGTGTACGGCGCGATCGCCCTCCGGCTCGTGGCGCGGGTCTCGCCGGGCCGCCGCCGGATCCGCCGAGGCGGCGCGGTCGCGCAACTCCTCCCCGCGTTCGTCTGGGTGCCGTACGTGGTCATCGCGGTGCGCCCTGGGCCGGAGCTCCCCTTCCTCGATGCGGTGCGCTGGATCGGCCTCGGGCTGATCGTCGGCGGCATCGCCTTCTCGATCTGGGCGGCCCGGGCGCTCGGCCGGCACTTCGACATGGAGGTCGAGGTGCACGAGGGCCACGAGGTCGTCGACCGCGGCCCGTTCGCGATCGTCCGCCATCCCGTCTATTTCGGGCTCGCGGTGCACTTTGTTGGGGCGTGCCTCGCGACCGGGAACCTGCTGCTCATCGCCGGGACGCTCTTCGGGTCGTTTCCGGCCTTCTACGCCCGTGCCTCGGCGGAGGAGCGACTGCTTCGCGAGACCCTCGGTCCGGCATACGACGCGTACGCGCGCCGGGTGCCGATGCTCGTCCCGGTGCGCCTTGGACGCAGCGGCTGAGCCGCGATCACATCCAGCGCGAGAGCAGAACCCCGAGCGCCAAGAGCGCGATCGCCGGCCACAACAGGCGCAGCCCGGCCTCGGGCGCCGCGATGAGCGACCGCGCATCGACCGGTTCCCGCGTGCCGTCGCGATACTGGATCTCGCCCGCGACGTTCGTAGCCTTGCGCCGGATGGCGCGCACCCGCGTCGAGAGCCGTCGCTGCGCGAGGCTGAGGAAGGCGGCGCCTGCGGCGACCGCGACCGCAGGGATGGGCGCAGCGCCGGTCGCGTACGCGAGCGTGAGCGCGGGGAACGCACCCCACGCAAGGGCGAAGCCCAGATCCGAATGGATGACCGGCGCCTCGAACGCGTAGCCGATCACGAGGGCCGCGCCGACCGCGACGAACGCGAGCAGCCCCGCGCCGACGAGCGGGAGCGCCGCGATCCCGAGCCCGACGGCGATCGCGAGCGAAACGATGCCGAGCGCGACGAGCACCCCTGACGGGATCCGCGTCGAGAGCGGCCGGCCCTGCAGCTCATCGAATGAGTGCGCGGCCACGCCGACCGCGAGTCCGAACGCGAGCAGGCCGCCGGCGACGATCCGCGGATCGGGCGCGGGCGCGACGGCCGCGCCGAGCAGGGCGTTCGACAGCAGCCACAGCGTGTACGGCGGATGGAGAAGGGTCCAGTAGTCGCGCCACCCGCCGGGTCGCAGCGCGTAGAACGCGGCGCCGAGCGACGGACCGTCAATCGCCACCGGCGCGGATGTTGACCGCGTCGCGCTCATCACGGTTCCGCCGCCGAGGCTCATCCGGCGGACCTGAAGCTCGGCGAGCCCGGCGTCGCGCCAGTAGAACTCGATGCGCGCCTGGGGATGGCGACGGTAGAAGCCATCGATGCTCGGGCCGAGGAACGCGCCCACGTCGCGCCAGCGCCGCGACACGAACGAGCCCGCGAACGGCAGCACCGCGCGCGTGTACACCCACCAGAGCGGATACGCCGCGCCGCGCGGCACGCCGAACTCGAGCGTGGCGAGATGTCCGCCCGGACGCAGCACGCGCGCGAGCTCCTGCAGCGTGGCCGCCGGATCGTCGACATAGCGGAGGAGGTACGTGAACGTCACGTGATCGAACGACGCGTCGGCGAACGGCAGCGCTTCGGCGCGCGCGTGAATAAGGCCGGCGAAGAGGCCGTTCCGATCGCGCGCCGCGGCCAGCATGTCGGTGCTCTGATCCAGCCCGATGACGCGGCACCTGTACCGCTCGCGCAACGCCGCCGCGACCATGCCGGTCCCGGTCGCGACATCAAGGACGAGCTCGCCCGGCTTCGCATCGATCGAGGCGACGAGCGCGCGGCGCCAGCGGGGATCCTGGCCGAGGGAGAGGACCGTCGCGACCCGATCGTACGTGTCTCCGATGCCGGCGAAGATGCGCGGCGCGTCGGCCGATGGCCCTACCGTGCGAAATCCTTGAGCCCGAGCTCGGCCGCGATCGCAGTGGAGCGCTGCTCGGCGGCGTCCGCGTCGGCGGTGCGGCCGACCGCGCGAAGCACGCGCGACCGATCCCGCAACACCCGGGCCAGGGATGGCCGCGCGTCCATGTCCTCGAACAGCGTCGCCGCGCGGTCGATGTCGGCGAGGGCGCTCTCGTGATCGGGCGGGGACGCCTGCGCGCGAGCACCGGCGCGTTGCCAGAGCGTGGTGGCCTCGCCGTAGCGATCGTCGGTCGAGAGCGCGCGCTCAAGGGCCGCCTTCCAGCCCACATCCGCCGCCACCAGGTCGCCGAGGCGCGCGCGGACCGCGCCCAGCATTCCCTCGGCGAGCGTCTGGAACGAACCCATGCTCGCGACATGCGACAGCTCCTCACCACGCTCGAGCGGCGCCCTCGCGCCCGCGGCATCGTTCCGAGCGAGATGCGCGGCACCGCTGATGACGTTCGCCGGCACCGCGCACGCGACCGCGCCGAGCTCCTCCGAGAGCGCGGCGCAGCTCGTCGCGAGCGCCTCTCCCTCGGCGATGTCGCCGCGCTCCACGAGCAGCGCGCTCGTGGCGATGTCGGCGTCGAGCGCGCCGATCGGGTCGCCGCTCTTGGACGCGAGTCCGCGCGCGCGGGCGAGCGACCGCTCGGCCTTGGGGAAGTCTCCTAGGCGGGAGAGTCCGATGGTGAGCAGACCGGCGAGGATCGCGCCGGATACGGGATCGGCTTCTTTGGCGACGACATCGAGCGCCTCCTCCAGCTCGGTCGCACCCCGGCGCAGCTCGCCGCTGAACATCATCCCGATGGCCATGAACGCTTTCGGGATCGCCTGCGCGCTCGGATCGCCGCGTGCGGTGCCGATCTCGGCCGCACGCTCGACCGCGCGCTTGAGCTCGGGGCTCGAGATCATCGTCTCGCCGCGCATCCGGCGCAAGAACGCGAGCGTGAAATAGATGTCGCCCACGATCTTCGGAT
>DATCOR010000203.1:0-21309 GCA_036564585.1 Candidatus Limnocylindria bacterium
CGTTGGGTCTCGCGAAGACTCGCTAGACCGCGTTCACCTCAGTTGGATGCATTCCGGAAGCCTGAAGTGAGCAGCATTGGGTCTTCGGATTCCCAGAGCTATCGCCCACTCCACATCACCTCCTTTCTTTCGCCGCAAATCGTAGCAAACCCAACGATGCCTTAGCTAGACGAGCGAAAGAGGACGACCGAGGAGGGCTTTGCCCGCTCAACGAAGCGCGCGAGAGCGCGGCTGAGTTGCCGCTCTGCGGTCCGAGGGAGTTCCACCAGCCCTGAGCCCGTGTCGAGGCCGGAGCTGACCGAAGGTCAGCGCAGGCCGAGATGCGTGATCAGGGCAGATAGGGCAGCGGGTTGACGGCGCGACCGTTCACGATGGTCATGAAGTGCAGGTGCGGGCCGGTCGTCCACCCCGTCATCCCCTCATAGGCGATGACCTGGCCGGCGTTCACGTACTGCCCGACCTGGACGATCGGCGGGTGCACGCGGTCGTCGAGGTGGCCGTAGAGCGTCGAGAAGTTGTTGCCGTGCGCGATGATCACGACCGTCGCCGTGTCGCCGGAGGCGAGGTACGGCTTGCCGACGGTCGTGACGCGGCCGGAGGCCGCGGCGACGATCGGCGAGTACATGACGTTCGCGATATCGAGTCCGTTGTGGAAGCCGCCCCACCGTGCGCCGAACGGCGACGTGAGCACGCCGTGGAGCGGCCAGACCGGAAGCTTGCCGCCGGTGTAGACACCGAGCCCGGACTTGGCCGCGGCGAGCGCGGCCAGCTGCTCGTACTGCGCCTCGGCATCCTGGAGCTGGCGGTTGAGCGCGGCGGTCTGCGCGTTCTGCTGGGCCGCGGCGCCCAGCTGCGCGTTGCGCTCGGCGGCCGCCGCGTCGCGCTGGTTGGCGGCGCTGTCGATCTGGTTCTGAGCTTCCTTGATGAGCTGGTCGTAGCGCGTCTTCTGCGCCGCGAGCGCCGCGCGCTGCTGGGTGATCTGGTCCTGCAGGCCGCCCATCTCGGCAGCCTTCTCCTGGGTGAGGCCGACGTTCGCGGCTGCCTCATCGCGCATCGTCTTGATCTCGTTGGCGAGCTGCACGTCCTGGCGGTTGATGATGACCATGGCCTGGATGCGGCTCGCGAAGTCGGAGAGCGACTGTGAGGAGAGCAGCATCTCGAGCGGGCTGATCTGCGCCTGGCGGTAGGTCGTGCGCAGATGCTTCGCGTACAGGTCCTCGCGCTGCGCGAGCTGCTGGTTCTCCGCGTCGACCTGCGACTGGAGCGACGACACCAGCGCGTTCGTCTCGTCGAGCTGGAAGCTGACGAGCTGGAGCTGCTCTTCGGTGATCTGGATCTCGTAGCCGAGCTGCTCAGCCTGCGACTGCGCCGCGTTCGCTTTCGCCTGGAGATCCGTGATCGCGGCGTTCGAGCTGTTCACGGCGGACTGGAACTGGTCGGCGGCCTGCTTGTAGCGATCGGTGTTGGCGCGGGAGACGGCGACGGCGCGCTCGAGCTCCTGCTTGCGTCTCAGGGCGTCGGTCAGTGGATCATCGGCGGAGGCCGGGATGACCTGGCCTAGGAACAGGCAAAGCCCGGCCAGCACGACGATGGCCGTGCGAAGCCGCGTCTTCCTCGTGTTCCCACCTCCCCGGCGTGCCCGGGGAGCTCCCATACCTGCCGGATGGTCGCAGGTGCGGCTATCGCTGGTCAAGCGTGAGCTCCCTTGGCGAGCTGCGAGCGCACCGAGAACGACGCCCCGAACCCGCCGACGAGGACGGCGAACGCGAGGACCCCGGCGGCCAGCTCGAGCACGAAATTCGCGCCGAGCGAGACCGGCAGGATGTCCAGGAAGCCGACCATGGCGCTGGTCACCGGCCCTGAGGCCAGCGCGAGCACCGCGAGCGCGACGATCGCGCCGAACGTCCCGACGAGGATCCCTTCGAGGATGAACGGCCAGCTCACGAACCAGTCGGTGGCGCCGACGAGCTGCATGATCTCGATCTCGTCGCGTCTCGCGTGCACCGCGATCCGGATCGTGTTCACGATCACGAAGAGCGCGACGAACAGCATCATCGCGAGCACGGCCACGCCGCCGATCGAGAGGACCCGCGTGATCGTCAGCAGCTTCTCGACGACGGTCGGGTTGTCGATGACGTCGGTCACGACGCCGCGGCCGAGCTCGTCCTTGAGCGAGGCAGCGAGCCGGCCGGTGTCCTGCGCGTTCGCGAGCTTGATCTCGAGGGACGCCGGCAGCGGGTTGATCCCGATGTCCGCGAGCGTGAAGTCCTCCTTGCGCTGGGCGAGCTCGCGCAGCCGGTCCAAGGCCTGTTGCTTCGTGATGTAGTCGACGCGGGAGACGGCCGGGTCGTTCTCGATGCGTGCCTTGAGCGCGAGGATGTCCGACGGCTTCGCGCCGTCGTCGAGGTACAGCACGAGCTCGACCTTCGATTCGAGGGCCGTCACGGCAGCCTGCAGTCCCCGGTCGGTGACGATGAAGAAGGCGAACAGCAGGAGCATGAGCGACACGGTCAGCGTCGCCGCGATGCTCATGACCGGGTTGCGCCAGAAGCCCTGCCACGCCGCGCCGAGCACGTAGGCGATCCGCCTCATGCCGCGTACAGCCCTTCGCGCTCGTCCCGGACGACCGCGCCGTGGTCGAGATGGATCACCCGGCGGCGCAGCGCGTTCACGATCTCCGCGTTGTGGGTCGCCATGACGAGCGTCGTGCCGAGCTCCTGCACGCGCGTGAGGAGTTTGATGATCTCCCAGCTCGTGACCGGGTCGAGGTTGCCCGTCGGCTCATCGGCGATGAGGACCCGTGGTCGATTCACGAGCGCGCGGGCGATCGCCACGCGCTGCTGCTCGCCGCCGGAGAGCTCGCGCGGGAAGTGGCCGCGCCGGTGCGAGAGGCCGACGAGCGCGAGCGTACGCTCGGTCTCCTCGCGGACCACGTGGCCCTCGTGGCCGGTGACGAGCAGCGCGAACGCGATGTTCTCGGTGACCGTCTTGGTGGGCAGGAGCTTGAAGTCCTGGAACACGACGCCGACGAGACGGCGCAGGTGCGGGATCTGCGACCGGCGAAGGATCGCGACGTCCTTGTCGTCCACGATGACCCGGCCGGTCGTCGGGAGCTCGTCGCGGATCAGCAGCCGGATGAGCGTGGATTTGCCCGCCCCAGACGATCCGACGAGGAACGCGAACTCGCCCTGGTCGATGGTGAGGTCGACGTCCTGCAGCGCAGCGGTCCCGTTCGGATAGCGCTTGCTGACGTCTTCGAGACGGATCAAATCCGGTCGGTCCCTCTTCCCTCAGCGTCCAGAGCGCCCGCTTGCGCGCTCCTGGCACCGAAGGTAACGGGCCGCGCGGCGCGAGCGCAACGGGTTTTGGTAGCGAATTCGTACTGCTCGCACCCAAATGGCACCGGAACGTACGCGCGGCGCACAGCCCGCGGCTCGCTGTAACGGCGGCGGTTAGCTGTTCTGGAGGCCGAGACCAGGCTGCGACGGACGGCTCTGCGCGAAGGTCGCGATCGAGGCGATCTTCGCCTCACCGGTGGCCATCACCTTCACGCCCTGGGTCGCCCGGCCGAGCACGCGGATCTGGTCGATCGGCACGCGGATCACGACCCCGGTCGTTGAGATGAGCAGGACCTCTTCGCTCTTCTCGTCGATGACCCGCATCGCTGCGACGTTGCCGGTCTTGGCCGTGACCGAGGCGAGGATCACGCCCTGACCGCCGCGATTGTGGGTCGGGAAGTCCTCGACCTTGGTGCGCTTGCCGTAGCCGTTCTCGGTCACGGAGAGGACCTCGGTGCGTGCATTCACGACGCCCATCCCGATGACCTCGTCGCCCTTCACCAGGCGGATGCCCGTGACGCCCTGGGTCTGCCGGCCCATCGGGCGCGCGTCCGTGGCCTTGAACGTGATCGCCTTGCCCTTCCGCGTCGCGAGGACGATGCGGTCCTTGTCCCCGGCGGCCGCGACCCACGCGAGCTTGTCGTCCTTGCGGAGGAGGATCGCGATGAGCCCGGCCCGGCGGACGTTGCCGTAGTCGGAGAGCGGCGTCTTCTTCACGAACCCCTTGCGGGTGGCCATGACCAGATGCGGCACGGAGCCGCCCTCCCGGATGGCGATGAGCGCGGACACCCGCTCACCCGACTGCATTGCCTCGAGGATGTTCTGGATCGGGGTGCCCTTGGCCGTGCGGCTCGCATCCGGAAGCTCGAACGCCTTGAGCGCGAACACCCGGCCGCGGTCGGTGAACACGTAGAGCCGGTCGTGGTTGCGGGCCACGACGAGGTGCTCGACGTCGTCCTCGTCGCGGGTGGCCATGCCGATGACGCCCCGGCCGCCCCGGTGCTGGGCCTTGTAGGTCGAGAGCGGCATCCGTTTCACGTAGTTCCGGCTCGAAACGGTGATCACGACGTCCTCGTCGGCGACCAGATCCTGGTCGGTGAGCTCCCGGTTCAGGTCGTCGAGGATCTTGGTCCGCCGGTCGTCCCCGTACTTCGCGGAGAGCTCGTCCATGTCCTGCCTGATGAGGAACTGGATCTTCCTGGCGTTGCCGAGGATGGACTCGAGCTCCGCGATGAGCTTGATCGTCTCGCGGTACTCGTCCTCGACCTTCTGTCGCTCGAGCCCGGTGAGCCGTCGCAGCTGCATCTCGAGGATCGCCTTGGCCTGGAGCTCCGAAAGCTCGAACTTCTCGCGCAAGTTCGCGAGCGCGGTTTCCGGGCTCTTGCTCGCGCGGATCGTTTTCACGATCTCGTCGATGTGGTCGAGCGCGATCTTGAAGCCCTCGAGCAGGTGCGCGCGCTCCTTCGCCTTGCCGAGGTCGAATTCCGTGCGCCGCTTGATGACCTGCTTCCGGTAGTCGATGTAGTGCTGGAGCACGTCCTTCAGGGACAGCGTCTTGGGCGACGAATCGACGAGCGCGAGCATGTTCAGGTTGAACGCCGATTGCATCGCGGTGTGCTTGTACAGGTTGTTGAGCACCCGCTCGGCGTTGTCGTCGCGCTTCACCTCGATCGCGACCCGCATGCCCTCGCGGTCGCTCTCGTCGCGGATGTCGGAGATGCCGGCGAGGCGCTTGGACTGGACGAGATCGGCGATCTTCTCGATGAGCGTCGCCTTGTTCACGGCGTACGGCAGCTCGGTCACGATGATCGACTGCCGGCCGCCCTTGCCGTCCTCGACGTGAGCCTTCGCGCGCATGAGGATGCGGCCGCGACCGTTCGCGTACGCGCGTCGGATGGCGTCCACGCGCTCGATCGCGCCGGTCTCGATGTTCTTCTGCTCCTCGAGCCGGTAGATGACGCCGCCGCCCGGGAAATCGGGCCCCAGGACGGTCTCGCAGAGGTCGTCGTTCGTGAGGTCCGGGTCATCGACGAGGCGCTTGACGGCCTCGGCGACCTCGCGGAGGTTGTGCGGCGGGATGTTGCTCGCCATGCCGACGGCGATGCCGGTCGAGCCGTTCACGAGGAGGTTCGGCACCCGTGCGGGCAGCACCGTCGGCTGGAGGTGGCGGTTGTCGTAGTTCGGGTACCAGTCGACGGTCTCCTTCTCGATGTCGGCGAGTAGCTCGGCCGCGATGGCCGCCGGCCGAGCTTCCGTGTTGTGGCTCACGAAGCCGTTCGTCACGAAGCTGTGGTCGTCGGTGTCGACGCGTAGCGAGTAGACCGCCTGAAGCCCCGCGTCTTCGGTCGACGCGACCGTCGCGTAGTAGTAGGTGCCGTCCACCAGCGGCTCGATGACGCGGCGCACCTCGTCGTTCGTCAGGTGGGCCAGGATCTCGTCCCGGTCGCGCTCCCACCGCTCGATGCGGTCGATGTTGTGCTTCTTGAGCCACTCGCGGTCGGTCCAGCGGGCCATCCGTTCGCCACGGACGTACTCCGCGACAAAGGGGACCGCATCGGCGCTCATGGCGGTGCTCGCGAGCGGGATCTGCGCGAGCTCCGAGTCAAGCTTCGCGCGCTTGGCCCCATGGAACCCGATCGAGGCGGAGAATTTCCGTGCGTCGCGACGGTTCGTGATGACGACCTTGATCTCACCGTCCTCGTAATGGCACTGCTTGGACACCACGCCGAACTCGAGCAGCAGCTGCTGGACCTCCGTTGCGAGGCGCTGGCTTCGGGTCGAGTAGCTGATCTGGATCGCGAGGCCGACCCTCGGACGAAGCAGAGACGACGATCCGTCGCCCTCGAACAGAGCGCGGAGGAACGCGGCCTTGAACGCTGGAGACCCAGCCCACACGAATGCGGGCACACGCTTCGCGGCGCTGCGCAGGCCGACCATCTCAGCGATCGGGCTCATCTTCAGGGCGGTCATGTTCTGGACGTCGAGCTCGTGCAGAAGATTCGTCGACTTGATCGTGCGGGAATACGCGTAGCGCCGCCCGCCGACGATGTCGTCGTACGCCGAGGTCACCGCGTCGAAGTAGTCGCGGTCCAGGTTATTGAAGCCGACGCGCTCCCCCGAGACCCAACCTTCCGAGACCATCCCGCCGGCGAGCGTCGCGAGCGCAAGCTCACGCGGAGTGAGCTCCTCCGGCTTGGTCGCCACAGGACGCCGAAGCAACGCGACGCGGTCCCCGGCAGCTATCTCGCGGAGCAGCTTCCACACGAGCATCGGAACGCCGGCAATCGGCTGCAGCGTCAGGACCGGATGATTGCTGGTCCCGGTGAGCTCATATCCCTCTCGGGTGCGGACGCGGACGGTCGGGTGAATACCCGAGTGGAAGAGCTTGCTCGCGCTCGCTCGCTCGCCGCGACGGTCGAGGACATCGATGGCGATGTCGTTATCGGATTCCGCCGCAGCGTTCTCCACGACGTTGGCGATCGGCACGGTCGCGTCGCCGGTGCGGACGAGCGTGTCGCCGGTGACGCAGTAGCGCATATGCGCTGGTGGGTCGTCGTCGATCGAGTTGTGGACGAACACGCCGGCGGCGAGCGCGAAGTTCTGGGTGACGTCGACCGTGAGGTCGTACACGTCCGCGCGCCCGGCCGGGGCCACCGACGTGACGATCTGCGACAGGCTCGCCGGGATCGGGAACGCGCCGGTGCGATGGAGCCGCTCCGGGATCGCGGTCCGGGCGAACGGCATGAGCTGGTCCTTCGCCTTGAGCTTGCCGGCCTCGCGGTACGTGCCGTCTCGGAGCATGAACCGGTGATCGGGCGTGCAGACGATCTCCGCGCCCGAGACGAGCGTCACCTTCACGACGGGGTCATTGCGCTTCACGAGCCGGGGCGCGCGGAGCGGCTTGATCCGCACGTTGCGATGCGCGTCGACGGTGAAGACCTCCGCACGCACCCCGCGGTGGACCATCTCGACGAGCTCGACGAACGTGCGTTGCTCGCCGTTCACGAGCTCGACCTTCGTGTCGCCGGAGAAGCAGCCGAAGTTGCCCTGCCCCTGGATCGGCGGGTAGCGCATCGTGAAGTCCTGGGCGAAGCGCGCGAGCGCGTCGTAGATCGGCACGTCACCGTGCGGGTGGTACTTCCCCATCACGTCGCCGACGATCGCCGCCGACTTGCGGAATGGCCGGTCATTGCGAAGGCCCATCTCGTGCATCGTCCAGAGGATCCGGCGCTGCACCGGCTTGAGGCCGTCGCGCACGTCCGGCAGGGCGCGCGCGACGATGACGGTCATCGCGTAGTCGAGGTAGGCCTTCCGCATCTCGGTCTCGAGCTCGATCCCGACGATGCGCTCGTTGTTCGGTCCTTCGATCACGTTCGGGCGTGCTCCTCGTTCTGTGACTCGGCCGCGACGGCCGCTCGGACTCGGGCGAAGGCCTCATCGGTCCGCGAGTAGCGCTTTTCGAGCTCCACTCGCTGCTCGTCGGGCATCCGCATGAAGAGCGCGGTCGCCTCGGCGAGTACCGTGCCGTCGCTGCTCCGCGTCACGGTGCCCTTCGTTTCGATCGTGCGCCCGCGGTCGTTGACGAGCTGGCCGCTTACGACGATCTCCTCGCCCACCGGGACCGGTCGCTTGAACGTGACCTCGAGCTTCGCGGTGACGCCCCAGATGCCCTGATGAAAGATCGCCCACCCCATGGTCTCGTCGAGGAGCGCGGTCACGACCCCGCCGTGGAGCGTGCCGTCGTAGCCCTGATGGCGCTGCAGGCCGGTGTAGCGGGCGGTCGCGCTATTGGATGAGACGTCGAAGTCGAGCTGCAGCCCGGACGGGTTGAGCCGGCCGCAGGCGAAGCACCAGTGGTCGAAGTCGACGCCGAGGTCAAGGAGCCGTGCCACCTAGAGATCGAGCTCCGCGGACTTCGCGTTCGCCATGATCCACTTCTTGCGGCCTTCGACCTCGTTGCCCATGAGCTCGTCGAACACGAAGTCGGCGCGCTCGGCGTCCTCGAGCGTAACGAGCCGGAGCGTGCGGGTCGCAGGGTTGAGCGTCGTGTCCCAGAGCTGCTCGGCGTTCATCTCGCCGAGTCCCTTGTACCGCGCGATCGCCGGCTCGCGGCCGCCCTTGCCGTCGTCCGTGCCCTCGTCCGTCGAGGTCGACTCAGCCTCGACCGCGTCGGCGGCTTCGCCCTTGGCCTTCTTCGCGGCGGCCTTCGTCTTGCGCTCGGCGGACTTCGTCTTCGCGAGGGCCTTCAGCTCCTTGATCGCGACGTCGCGCTCCTTGTCCGAATAGACCCAGCGGATCTCCTTGCCGAGCTGCAGCCGGTACAGCGGGGGCTGGCCGATGAAGATCCGGCCCTGCTCGATGAGCGGCTTGAAGTGCCGATAGAGGAGGGTCAGGAGCAGCGTGCGGATGTGCGAGCCGTCGACGTCCGCGTCGGCGAGCAGGATCGTCTTGCCATACCGGAGCTTCGAGATGTCGAAGTAGTCGCCGATGCCCGTGCCGAGCGCGGTGATGATCGCCTTGATCTCCTCGTTGCCGAGCATCTTGTCCGCGCGGGCTTTCTCGACGTTCAGGATCTTGCCGCGGAGCGGAAGGATCGCCTGGAACCGGCGATCGCGGCCGCCCTTCGCTGAGCCGCCGGCGGAGTTGCCCTCGACGAGGATGATCTCGGACTTCTCGGGGTCACGTTCCTGGCAGTCGGCGAGCTTGCCCGGCAGCGAGAAGCCGTCGAGCGCCCCCTTTCGGAGCACGAGATCGCGGGCCTTACGCGCGGCCTCGCGCGCGCGGAACGCGGTGAGGCACTTCTCGACGATCTTGCGGCCGTCCTGCGGATTCTCCTCGAGGTACTGGCCGAGCTTGTCGTTGATCGCCGACGCGACCTGGCCGGCGACCTCCGCGTTGCCGAGGCGCGTCTTCGTCTGACCCTCGAACTGCGGCTCCTTGATCTTCACGCTGATGACCGCGGTCAGCCCCTCGCGCACGTCCTCGGCGGTGAGGTTCGGGTCGGCCTCCTTGAGCGCGCCGCTCTTGCGGGCGTACGCGTTCAGCGTGCGGGTGAGCGCGGTGCGGAAGCCCGTGAGGTGGGCGCCGCCGTCCATCGTGTTGATGTTGTTGGCGAACGTGTAGACCTTCTCGGCGAAGGTGTCGTTGTACTCGAACGCCACCTCGACGACGGTGTCGTTCTCGAACGACCGCTCCACGTAGACCGGCTTGTGCAGCGCGGCGTGGGCCTTGTCGAGATGGCGCACGAACGACACGACGCCGCCGTCGAAGTAGAACGCCTCGTCCGTGTCGTCGCGCTCGTCCGCGATGAACAGGAACAGCCCCTTGTTGAGGTAGGCCGTCTCCCGCAGCCACTGGACGATGATCGAACGGTCCCACTGGATGATCGGGAACACTTCGGGGTCGGGCGCGAACGTCGTGATCGTGCCCGTCGGCTTCTCACGTGGCCGCCACTCCACCTGCGGCGGCTGGTGCAGTGGCTTCGTGATCGGCTTGACCTTCGAGACCGGCTTGCCGCGCGCGTAGTCCTGTTCGTGGACCTTGCCGTCGCGATGGACCTCCACCCGCAGGTGCGTGGAGAGCGCGTTCACGACGGAGACGCCGACGCCGTGCAGGCCGCCGGAGACCTTGTAGCCGGCGCCACCGAATTTGCCGCCGGCGTGCAGGATCGTGTGCACGACCTCGAGCGCCGACTTCCCCGTCTGCTTCTGGATGTCGGTCGGGATGCCGCGGCCGTTATCCGCGACGGTGATCTCGTTGTTCTTGTGGATCGTCACGTCGATCCGGTCGCAGGTCCCGTTCATCGCCTCGTCGATCGAGTTGTCGAGGACCTCGCGCACGAGGTGATGGAGCCCGCGCAGGTCGGTCGTGCCGATGTACATGCCCGGCCGGCGACGGACCGCCTCGAGCCCTTCGAGGACCTGGATGTCGGCAGCGCTGTACGACCCCGAGCCATTCGGGCTCGCGGGCTTCGGGGTCGCTGTCTTGACCGTCTTGACCGCCATCGTCTCTCCTACGTGCGACCGGCGCGGACGAGCAACTCGTACAGCCGCTCGAAGTCCTCGTCGGAATAGAACTGGATCGCGATGCGGCCGCCCTTTCGGCCGCGCGTGATCTCGACCTTCGTGCCCAACGCGCCGCGGAGCTCCGCCGTCACGCCCGCCAGATCGGGATCGCTCCCATTCGCCCGCGCGCGCTTCCGGGGATGCGTCGGATGGACCATTTTGCGCGCCAGGGCTTCGGCCTCGCGGACCGACATGCCCTTGGCGAGGATGTCGCCGAGGGCCCGGATCGCATCCGAAAGTGGTAGCGGCAGCAACGCGCGCAAATGGCCCTCGCTGATCTTGCCGTCCTGCACCGCGTCCTGGAGGATCTGCGGCGCCTGGAGCGCGCGAAGCGTGTTCGCGACCGCCGAGCGCGACTTGCCGAGCCGCTCGGCGAGCTGCTCCTGGGTCAGGTCGTACGTCTCCATGAGGAGCTTGTAGGCCCGCGCGGTCTCGATCGCGTTCAGGTCGGCACGCTGAAGGTTCTCGACGAGCGCGAGCTCGAGCCGGTCGCGCACGTCCTCACGCACGACGGCCAGGATCGAGCTCTTGCCGGCGACGCGTGACGCGAGCACCCGCCGATGACCGGCGATGAGCTCGAACCCGTCCGGGCTCCGTGAGACTACAATTGGTTGCAGCACGCCGTGCGCTGTGATCGACGCGGCGAGCTCGGCGATCGAGTCCTGGTCGAAGTGCTGCCGCGGTTGCTGGCGGTTCGGCTGGATCTTCTCGAGCGGGATCTCAAGAGCACCGGCCGTCAGCGTGGCCGGCGCACCCGTCGCGGGTGCGTTGCCCAAGAGGACGTCGAGCCCGCGGCCGAGACCGGTGCGAGCCACTACGCCCCCACCCCGCCAAGCGCGATCGGGATGCGCGATGCGAGCCGCATCGAGATCTCCTGGGCCAGGTCGCCGTAGGCCTGGGCCGCTCGGGACCCTGGGTCGTAGACGTTGATCGGCTGTCCGTGGCTCGGCGCCTCGGCTAGCCGAACGGCCCGCGGGATCCGCACGCGCGCGACCAGTTCCGGGAAGTGCCGGATGACCTCCTCGGTCACCTGCATCGAGAGCCGGTTGCGGCGATCCTCCATCGTGAGGACGATCGCGAGGACCTCGAGCTTGGCGTTCAGCCGCACCCGCACTGCGTCGATCGTCGACATGAGCTGGGCGAGGCCTTCAAGGGCGTAGTACTCACACTGCACCGGCACGAGGACCGCGTCAGCTGCCACGAGCGCATTGACCGTCAGGAGCCCGAGCGATGGCGGGCAATCGATGAGGACCGTGTCGTACCCCTTTACGCGCTGGAGCGCCTCGCGCAGCCGGAACTCCCGAGCCATCAGCGGGACCAGCTCGACCTCGGCGCCGGCCATTTCAGGAGAGGACGGCAGCAGGTCCAGGCCCGCGACAGCAGTCGGGCCGACGGCCTCTCCGAGGGGCTCATCCCGCACGAGAACGCCGTAGACAGAGTGCGGCTGCTCCTTGCTGATCCCCAGTCCGCTGGTCGCGTTTCCCTGCGGATCGAGGTCGATCAGAAGCACGCGGGAGCCTTTCTCGACCAGTGCGGCGGCCAGGCTGATGGCAGTCGTCGTCTTCCCCACCCCGCCTTTCTGGTTGCTGATGGCGAGCACATTCATGCCGCGACAAACGTGAAACATTGGGCGCTGGGGCGGCGAAATGACCCTCTAAACTGCCCCATTGAAGACGATTATTGTACCCGAAATGGCCCTCCGACCGACATATCAGATGGCTGCGTAAGAGCATTGGAGGTCATTCTCCCTGCGCTGGCTGCAGCTGTCAGCTACCTCGTTGGAAGCATTCCGAGCGCGGTCCTTGCCGCCCGCTTGGCCGGTCGACCGGATCCCCGAACGGTCGGAACGCGCAACGCGGGATCGACGAATGTCGCGCTCACGGTCGGGCCCGCGGCCGGCCTCGCGGTCCTCATCGCCGACCTGCTGAAGGGCGGCGTCTGCGGCCTCGCGGGTTTGATCATCGGTGGCCCGCTGCTCGGTGATCTCTGCGGCCTCTCCGCGGTGGTCGGGCAGATCTTCCCGATGTTCGCCGGATTCCGGGGTGGGAAAGGAGCCGCGACGACGCTCGGGGGGTACGTCGGCATCGCGCCCGCGCTCGCGGTCCTCGGGCTGGTGAGCTGGGGCCTTGGCCTGCTGCTCATCCGCCGCGCGGTGCTCGCCACGGTCACTGCGATCGTCGCGCTGGCCGTCGTCACCGTCGTGATCCAAGAGCATCCTGCCTTCGGGGTGGGCGCGGCGCTCCTGACGTTCGTCGCGCATCGCCACGATCTGTCGGCGTGGCGTCGTGGTGAAATGCCGACCGTGCGCGATGCCCTGCGGGATAATCGTCGCGAATGAACGCGCTGGTCGCGCCGCGATGGAGTCCGACGCTGAAGCGCGTCGTCGTCGCCGTGCTCGTCGTTGGCCTCGTTTTCGTCATCTATCGCGCGGGCGACATCGTGCGGCCGTTCCTCTGGGCGGCGATCCTCGGCTACATCCTGCTGCCGGTCGTCCGCGCGTTCGAGAATCGCCTCACGAACCATCGCGGCATGGCGGCCGGGATCGTGTTCATCGCGGTGCTTCTCCTGCTCGCCGGCGGTGTTCGGTTCCTGGCCCCGCTCGCGGTCGAACAGGGCCAGACGTTCCAGCGGTCGCTACCAACTTTGATTGCAAACGCTCAGAACACCCTGGCCGAGACGCTCGATCAGATGGGCGCGGAGGACCTCGTCCCGATCGTCTTCGGCCCGATCAGCACGGCCCCGCTTGAGGTGAGCCGCAATGTGGCCAACCTCGCCCTTCCATTCATCGTCGGGTTCTCGCACTTCCTGCTCGAGTTCCTCGTGTTCCTCATCGCCACGTTCTTCTTCTTGCGTGACTGGCCACGGCTCATCAATTGGTCCAAGCGGCTCGTGCCGCCGGCCTCGCGGCACGAATTGCTTCCGCTCGGCGCGCAGGTGAGCATCCTGCTGAGCCGGTACGTCCGCGGGCAGCTCCTCCTGGTCGCGATCATGTCCACCGCTACGACAATTGGTCTCACGGTCTTCGGCGTGCCGTTCTCGCTCCTCCTCGGCCTCTTGACCGGCGTGCTCGAGGTCATCCCGATCATCGGGCCGATCACCGCTGGAGCGATCGCGTGCCTCGTCGCGCTCGGCAACCCGAACCCGTTCGGCTGGTCCCAGCTCGCGTACGTCGGCGCCATCGCGATCATGTACACGGTCCTGCGCCATGCGGAGGATTACTTCGTCATCCCGCTCGTCATCGGACGGATCGTCCGGCTACACCCGGCCCTCGTGATCTTCTCGCTCCTCGCCGGCGGCGCGGTCTTCGGGCTCATCGGCGTGGTCCTGGCCGTACCGGTCGCGGCGACGCTGCGGCTCGTGCTCATCTACGTGAGCGCGAAGCTCCGCGATTCGGACCCGTACCCGCGTCTCGAGGAGGAACTCGCGCAGGAGGTGGAGCGGCCGGCACCCGCCCCGGTCCGCACGCTCGATCCTCGGCCTCGCTCATAGGAGGGCCGTCGTAGCGCGCGACCGACGGCGGTCCGGCCCTCCGGAGGCGCCGTGCGCATCGCGCTCGCGATAACGCTGCCGCTCGCCGCGGCACTCCTGCAGAGCGCGGTCGTCCCGTTCCTCTCCATCGGGGACGCCCGGCCGAACCTTCCGTTCCTGGTCGCGGGCTCCTGGTCGCTCGCGGCCGGCGCGGGCGAGGCGGTGTGGTGGGCGTTCATCGGCGGCCTCGCGGCCGATCTGCTTTCCGGTGGTCCGCTGGGGGCGTTCGCGGTGGCCTCGCTGCCGCCCGTGGCCGCGATCGGCCTCGGTGAGCGACCGGCCCCGCGGCCGGTGCCCGTGCTCCTGGGTGCGGCCTACCTGACCGCCGCCGCGTTCGCCGCGGGCATCCTCTACACGGTCGCCCTCGCGCTCGCGGGAACGCCGATCCCCGCCATCCCCGGCCTCGCCATCCAGATCGGCGGCGGCGCGATCTTCACCGGCGCGCTCGGAATCGCTACCTATCCGATCGCGCGCGGGGTCTCGCGGCTCACCGAGAAACAGGCATCCTTCTGAAATGAGGACGAACGACCGTCAGCGCGAATTCATCCGTCCCTATCGCTTCATCGCGGTCGGTCTCGTCGTCGCATTCCTGATGTGCGTTCTCACCGCGCGGCTCTGGGACCTACAGGTCGTGCAGGGTGATCACTACCGCGTGCTCGCCGAAGGCAACCGGCTCCTCCGCCTTCCCGTGCCGGCCGACCGCGGCATCATCGTCGACCGCTCCGGCAAGATCCTCGTGCGGAACATCCCCGGATTCGCCGTGAGCGTCGTGCCGGTCGATCTGCCGATGTCGCGCCAGGACGACGTCGCCGCCGGTCTCGCGCAGCTCATTGGCCGCGACGGGGTGGAGGTCCAGAAAGCGATCGCGGACCAGCGCGGTCGCAACCCGTACGAGCCGGTGAAGATCTCGACGAAGCCGATCTCACGCGACGTCGCACTGCTCCTCGCGGAGCGCGCGGAGCTCTATCCGGGCGTCCGCATCGACGCGGAGTCCGTCCGCGAATACGTGAACGGGCCGCTCTACTCGCCGATCATCGGATACACCGGCCCGATCACTCAAGACGAGCTCCAGGCGAAACAGGATCAGGGCTACCTCCCGACCGATCAGATCGGCCGCACCGGTCTCGAGTGGGAGTACGAGCAGTACCTGCGCGGGCAGTACGGCTCGCGCGAGATCGAGCGCGACGCGTCGCAGCGCGAGATCAAGACCCTGGCCCAGACGCCGTCGCAGCCTGGCGGCAACGTCGTGCTCACGATCGACGACCGGCTCCAGAACCTGCTCGCGAACGAGCTGAATGCGGGCGTCAACGCCGACGCGTTCACCCAGGCGGTCGCCATCGCGATGAACCCGCAGACCGGCGAGATCCTCGCGATGGTCTCGACGCCCGCGTACGACAACAACATGTTCGTGCGCGGCATCACCCAGACCGAGCTCGACGCGCTGAACAAGGACGACCGCCACCCGCTCGTGAACAAGGCGGTGGGGGAGATCTACCCGCCCGGCTCGACGTTCAAGATGGTCACCGGCCTGTCGGCGCTCACGGTCGGGACCGCGACCCGCAACACGGTCATCAACGTGAGCTCGCTCTCGATCAGCGTCAGCGGGACGTCGTTCTTCGACTGGCGCGCCCACGGCCCGCTGAACTTCGTCGACGGCTACGCGCACTCGAGCGACATCTACTTCTACACGCTCGCCGGCGGGAGCCCGCTGAGCAGCGTGCAGGGCGTCGGACCGGACGCCATCGCGAAGTACGGTCGGATGCTCGGCTTCGGCGCGCCGACCGGGGTCGATCTCCCCGGCGAGGCGGCCGGCATCATGCCCGACCCGGCGTGGAAGGAGCAGACGTTCGGCGAGCCGTGGTCCATCGGCAACACGTACCACGAGGCCATCGGCCAGGGCTACGTCGCGGTCACGCCGATCCAGCTGTTGAACGCGTACGCGGCCGTCGCGAACGGAGGCACGCTCTACGTGCCCCATCTCCTCAAAGAGGTGGACGACGCGCAGGGCAACGTCATCATGACGAAGCAGCCCGAGGTCCTCCGCCAGCTCGCGATGAAGCCCGATGACCTGCGTACGATCCGCGAAGGCGCGCGCAAGGTCGTGACGAGCAACCACGCGCCGATGCCGAACGCGAAGCTCTGGATCGCGGGCAAGACCGGCACCGCGGAGTTCGGCCTCTCGTCGGGCAAGGACAGCGCCGGACGGAACAAGCTCGGATTCCACAACTGGTTCGTCTCGTTCCTGCCGCAGCAGGACAACACCGATCCGACGGCGAAGATCGCGATGGTCGTGTTCACGTTCGACTCGAGCCGCGGGCTCTGCGAGACCTGCCTCAACCCCGCGATCGCGATCAGCCAGCGGGTATACGAGCAGTACGTGCTCGGCGACCCGGCGACGAAGGCAGCGCTCATCAAATGAGCACCGTGGGCATCTCGATCGGGCGCGCGGCTTCGCCGCTGCACGACAAGCCGACCTACCGCCGGCTCGATCTCGTCGATCCGTACCTGCTCATCGCGACGCTCCTGCTCATGGCCTACGGCCTCGTGATCACATACTCGACGTCGTACGAGGACGCGTCCGCCGGCGATCCGGTGCAGTTCATCCTGCGCGGCGCGATCTTCACGGCCCTCGGCATCGCGACGATGGTCGCGGTCGCGTACTTCGACTACGCGTGGTTCGGCACGTTCGCGCCGCTCCTGTACCTCGTGACCCTGGGACTGCTCGTGCTCGTGCTGCTCATTGGGCACAACGTGCTCGGCGGGCAACGGTGGATCACGATCGCCGGCCAGAAATTCCAGGTGAGCGAGTTCGCGAAGGTCCTCATGATCGTCGTGCTCGCGAAGTACTTCGCCGATCGGCACGACCGAATGGGCTCGCCACTCGTGCTCGGCGGCGCGCTCGTCCTGCTCGGGCCAGCGTTCGCGCTCGTGTACCGCCAGCCCGACCTCGGCACGAGCCTCGTGTTCGTCGGCATCTTCTTCGGGATGGCCTACCTGGCCGGCGCGCGGCCGTGGCAGCTCGCCTCGCTCGTGGCCATCGGCATCGCGGCGTTCCCGGTCATCTGGGGGCTACTACAGGGGTATCAGAAGTCACGGCTCACCGCGTTCCTCGATCCGTACGCCGATCCGCAGGGCGCCGGCTGGAACATCATCCAGTCCCTCATCGCGATCGGCTCGGGGCAGGCGACCGGGAAGGGCCTCACGGCCGGGACGCAATCTCCGCTCGGCTACCTGCCCATCGCGGAATCCGACTTCGTCTTCGCCGGGCTCGCGGAGGATCTCGGCTTCGTCGGCGGCGTGATCCTGCTCGCGCTCTTCGTCGTGCTCCTCGTCGCGACGCTCCGGATCGGCTTCCGGTCGCGCGACCCGTTCGGCACCTTCGTCGCGGCCGGGGTCTTCTCGATGCTCGCGTTCCAGCTGGTGGTGAACATCGGCATGGCGATGAGCCTCATGCCCGTCACCGGTATCCCGCTGCCGTTCATCTCGCACGGCGGATCGTCGCTGATCTCGATCTGCATGGCCCTCGGCCTCCTGCAATCGATCTCCATGCGCCGAGATGCGAGCCGGCTCCGCAGCTAGTCCGGAGCGGCACCCGCCTATACTCATGCCTTCAACGGCTGCGAACGGGAGCAGTAACCGCGTGACCATCGCGCAGCGAGCCGGCGGCTGGTGCGAGCCGGTGCGATGGGGCGGAGAACTCGCCCGGGAGCCGCGATCGTGAAGCCCATCTTGTGAACGGGCGCTAGCGATCGCCGGGGTCACGCCCCGTTACCACCGTGCTCGAGCGGAGACTCGGGGCTGTGGCGCAGTGGTAGCGCATCACACTGGCAGTGTGGGGGTCAGGGGTTCGAATCCCCTCAGCTCCACCGCACAGGGCGAACGAGTCTCAACTGAGGTGGTACCGCGGAAGTGGCCTTCCGTCCTCTTATCCAAAGGACGGGGGGCCGTTTGATTTTCCGCACGGAGGTGCCGCGATGACGACGAGCGAGACCGAGACGAGCAAGACCGAGCGCTACGCGCCGTCGGCGATCGAGCCGAAGTGGCAGGCGCACTGGGCGTCATCGGGCCTCAACGACACCCCCGACGAGAGCGACAAGCCGAACTTCTACTTCCTGACCGCGTTCCCGTATCCCTCGGGCGACGTGCACGTCGGTCACTGGTACGCGTACGCGCCGGCCGACTGTGCGGCGCGGTTCATCCGCATGCACGGGCGCAACGTGCTCTTCCCGATGGGCTTCGACGCGTTCGGGATCAACGCCGAGAACGCGGCGATCGACCGGAAGATGCACCCGGCGATCTGGACCGAGAAGAACATGGCCCAGATGCGCGACCAGTTCATGAAGATGGGCGCGGCCATCGACTGGCGGCGCGAGGTCATCACCTGCTACCCCGAGTACTACCGCTGGAACCAGTGGATGTTCCTGAAGTTCCTGGAGAAGGGCCTCGCCTACCGGGCGACCGCGGCGGTGAACTGGTGCCCGCGGGACGAGACGGTGCTCGCGAACGAGCAGGTCATCAACGGCCGCTGCGAACGGTGCGAGACCCTGGTCGTGAAGAAGGACCTGACCCAGTGGTTCTACCGGATCACCGACTACGCCGACGAGCTGCTGAAGTTCGACGGCCTCGACTGGCCGGAGCGCGTGCGGGTCATGCAGCAGAACTGGATCGGACGCTCGGAGGGCGCCGAGATCGAGTTCCCCGTGGACGGGCACCGTGAGGCCGCGATCCGCTTCTTCACGACGCGGCCCGACACGATCTACGGCGCGACGTTCATGGTGCTGGCGCCCGAGCATCCGCTCGTGGCGATCATCACCACGCCCGCCCAGAAGGCCGCGGTCGACGCGTACGTCGCGAAAGCCCGTAGCGAGTCGGAGATCGACCGCACCAACGAGGAGCGCGCCAAGACCGGCGTCGACACCGGCGCGTTCGCGACGAACGTCTTCTCGGGCCAGCGGATCCCGATCTGGATCGCCGACTATGTCCTCGCGACGTACGGGACCGGCGCGATCATGGCCGTACCGGCGCACGACGAGCGCGACTTCGCGTTCGCGAAGCAGTACGGGCTGCCGATCAAGGAAGTGATCAGCGTCGACGGCATCGAGCACGACGCGCTCGAGGTCGCGTACTCCGGATCGGGCACGATGGTCCGGAGCGGCCCGTACACCGGCACGTCGAGCGAGGTCGGCAAGCGCACGATCGCGTCCGAGGCGAAGAAGACGGGGATCGGGAAGCCCAGCGTCACGTACCGGCTGCGCGATTGGCTCATCTCGCGGCAGCGCTACTGGGGCACGCCCATCCCGGTCGTGTACTGCCCGGCCGACGGAATGGTCCCGGTGCCTCTGGACCAGCTGCCGGTCGTCCTGCCGCGCGATGCGCAGTTCACGGGGCGCGGCGGATCGCCCTTGGGTCAGCTGCCCGAGTTCGTCAACACGACCTGCCCGAAGTGCGGCGGCCCGGCGAAACGCGAGACGGACACGCTGGACACGTTCGTCGATTCGTCGTGGTACATGTACCGCTACGTCGACACGAAGATCGACACGCACTTCATGAACGTCGACGTCGGGAAGAAGTGGCTGCCCGTCGATCGCTACACGATCGGCATCGAACACGCGATCCTGCACCTGCTGTACTGCCGCTTCGTCTGCAAGGCGCTGCGCGATCTTGGGTACCTCTGGTTCGATGAGCCGATCAAGCACCTGCGCAATCAGGGGACGATCGTCTTCAAGGGCCGCAAGATGTCGAAGTCGCGGGGGAACGTCCAGGCGCCCGACGAGTATGTCCGGCGCTACGGAGCGGACACGGTCCGCCTGTTCGTCATGTTCATGGGTCCGTGGACCGAGGGGAACGACTGGGATGCCGCCGGCATCGAGGGCACCTCACGGTTCCTGCATCGCGTCTGGACGATCGGCGTCACCGAGCGCTCCGGCGCGGGGTCGCGCGACGCGGACCTGGACCGCGCCGCACAGCGGACGATCCAGAAGGTGACCGAGGATCTCGAGGCGTATCGCTTCAACACCGCGGTCGCCGCGATGATGGAGCTGTCGACGGCCGTGTACCACGCCAGTGGTCCGAGCCGCGACGACGCGACCGACGCGCTCGTGCTGCTGCTCGCCCCGTTCGCGCCGCACATCTCCGAGGAGCTGTGGCAGCGCCGCGGCGGTACCGGCTC
The DNA here is from genome assembly GCA_036564585.1 of Candidatus Limnocylindria bacterium. Classification (GTDB taxonomy): domain Bacteria; phylum Chloroflexota; class Limnocylindria; order P2-11E; family P2-11E; genus UBA4735. The sequence continues at coordinate 20,100 of DATCOR010000203.1, forward strand.
GGTCCACACCCAGTCCTGGCCGGTCTTCGACGCGGCCGCCGCGAGAGCCACCACGGTCACGGTCGTCGCCCAGGTGAATGGCAAGGTGCGCGACCGACTCGAGCTCCCCGTCGGCCTGCCCGACGATGCGCTGAGGGAGGCTGCCCTCGCGAGCCCGAAGGTGACCCAGGCGATCGCCGGCCAGCCCGTCGCCCGGGTGATCGTGGTGAAAGATAGGCTCGTGAACGTCGTGACCGAACGGTGACGCCGCCGGAGATCCGCCTCGCGGCGCTGTGCGACCACGCCCTCGTCGGCCAGGACGGCAAGGTGAGCATCCTCGGCGTGTTCCGGAACATCAGCGTCACCGGACTGCCGGCGCAGCATCCCCGGATGTTCCTCGTCGCGATCCTCGGCCTCGATGCCGGAAATCACGCCGTCATCGTTCGGCTGCGCAAGCCCGACGGCGGGCAGGCGATGCCGAACGCGCCGGAGATCTCGGTGAACGCGATCGCGGGTCAGGACGTCAACGTCATCGTCGAGCTCAACAACCTCAGCTTCACGACCTTCGGCACCCACCGCTTCGATCTCGAGATCGACGGCGGGGCCGCCGGGAGCCTGCCGGTCTCCATCGTCCAGATGGCCCCGCCGCAGCAGGGGAGGCGCGCGAACTGACCTAGGTGGCCCGATGGCCACCCCGGTGACCGTTCGAAGTGGCCGAACGGCCCACTGGTCACGGCGCGACCGTCCTGCGCAGCCTGAGACCATGCGCCGCTGGCTGCTGCTCCTCATCCCCGTCGTCGCACTCGGTGCCGCCGCGTTCGCCATCGTCGGACGCGCGAGTGACGCCCCGCCGCTCGTTGAGACCGTCGCGGAGCCGTCGGCCGCGCCGGCACCGCAGGTGATCGTCGTCGACGTCGTCGGCGCGGTCGCGCGCCCGGGCGTGGTCCGGCTGCCGGCGGGCGCCCGGGTCCTCGATGCGCTCCTTGCCGCGGGCGGCATGACCGCGGATGCGGACCTGTTCGCGCTGAACAAGGCTGCGCCGCTGCGCGACGGCGCGCGGATCTACGTGCCCCGGCCCGGCGAGGCCGTGCCCGCCGGCGCGCTTGGCAGCACGGCCGAGACCAAGGTCAACCTCAACAGCGCGACCGCGAACGAGCTCGACGCGTTGCCGGGCGTCGGTCCGGCGACGGCCGCGGCGATCGTGCGGGCACGCACGACGAAGCCGTTGGCG
>DATCOR010000205.1:0-18690 GCA_036564585.1 Candidatus Limnocylindria bacterium
GCCTTCGGCCCGCAGCAGCCCCAGGATCTCCCGCGTCGAGTGGGACCGGCTGAGCGTGTAGAAGTGCAGGCGCGGCGCGCCGCCCTCGAGGAGCGCCCGGCACTGATCGCGGGCCCGAAGCGAGGTCGCCTTGCGAGTGGCGGATTGATCGGCGGCACGCGCCACGGGTCAGCCATGGACAATGGCGCCGGATGGCACGGATCGCATGGCGCACAAGCCGACCGGCGCTCCTCGTGCCGGCGGTCGCGGTCGTCGCCGCCGTCGCGCTCGGCTCGCGGTGGAGCTCGCTCGATCCGGTCGAAGCGAGCGTCGTCGGGCGGTGGCTGCCGCGGGCCGCGCTGCTCGTGGCTGCGGTCGCCATCGGCCCGACGCTCCGCTGGAATCCGGTACCGGCACCTTGGCCGAGCTCTACCTCTTGATGCGCGATCTCGACTTCGCGCCGCGGGTCACGCTCGTCGCGACGGGGCTCGTCGCGCCGCTCCACCCGGCCCTTGGTCTTGTCCTGACGCCGCGATTCGAGCAGGTGCTTCGAGATGCCATCCGCACCCTTTAAACGCCGATCGACATGTCGGATCTGCGGCTCGACCGCGCTGGTGGTCTTCCTCTCTCTTGGCGAGACGCCACTTGCCAACTCCTTCGTGCGGATCGGATCCATGGGTCAGCCGCAGCTTCGCGTACCACTCGAGGTGATGCGTTGCGAGCGCTGTGGTCTCGTGCAGCTGACCGTCGTCGTCGATCCCGAGGTGATGTTCCGCGATTATCTGTACGCGACCTCGGCCTCCGCGCCCATGCGAGGTCACTTCGATGATCTGGCGGCGGAGCTCGTGAGCCGGTTCGCGCCCGCCGACTCGCTCGTCGTGGAGGTCGGCAGCAACGACGGCGTTCTCCTCCGCCCGCTCGCGTCGCGGGGTGCGCGCGCGCTTGGCGTCGAACCTGCCTCGAACCTCGCCACGATCGCGAATGCCGAGGGCCTCGAGACGCTGAACGAGTTTTTCGGCTTGCAGGTCGCGCAACGCATCCGTTCCGAGCGAGGGGCGGCGAAGGTTGTCGTCGGCAACAACGTCCTCGCGCACATCGACGACCTTCCGGCAATGGTGCGATCCCTTGACGCGCTGCTCGACGACGACGGCGTCTTCGTCGCGGAGGTCCCATACCTATTCGATCTGCTCGACCACGTGGAGTACGACACCGTGTACCACGAGCATCTTTCGTATTTCCATCTCGCGCCCCTCGCGGTGCTCTTCGACCACGTCGGGATGGAGCTCTTTGACGTGAAGCGACTCGCGACGCATGGCGGGTCGATCCGGATGTACGCGGGCCGTCGCGGTCGGCGCCCGGTCACGACGTCACTGCGCGAGCTCCGCGCCTCTGAGGCGGCACGCCTGACCGATGCCACGGGGCTGTTTGCCGCGTTCACCGGCCGGGTGGAGGCGCAGCGGGCGGCGCTGCGCTCGCTGTTGGGCGACCTTCGGACGAACGGAACACGCCTCGCCGGCTACGGCGCGACCGCGAAGGGCAACACGATGCTCAACTACTGCGGCATTGGCGCGGACACGCTCGCATTCATCGCCGACACGACGCCGTACAAGCAGGGACTACTCACACCAGGCACGCACATCCCGGTGCGCCCCGAATCGGCCATCGACGACGAGGGCATCGAGGTCCTGCTGCTGCTTGCCTGGAACTACGCCGACGAGATCGTGCGCCGAATGACCACCTACACCGGGCGGGGCGGGCGATTCATCCATCCGATCCCATTGCCGCGCTTCCTCCCCGAATAGACTGCCGCCGAGTGAGAGGGATCATCCTCGCCGGCGGCACCGGCCAGCGGCTCGATCCGCTGACCCGGATCACCAACAAGCACCTGCTGCCGGTGTACGACCGGCCGATGATCTATTACGCGGTCGAGCAGATGGCTGGCGCCGGCCTCGATCGGATCATGATCGTGACCGGCGGCAATCACGCCGGCGAGTTCCTCCGACTGCTCGGCAGCGGCTCGGCCTTCGGCCTCCGCCATCTCGACTACGCGTATCAGGAACGGTCCGGTGGGATCGCCGAGGCTCTTGGCCTCGCCGAGTACTTCGCCGGAGGCGAGCCGGTGGTCGTCCTGCTCGGCGACAACATCTTCGAGTACTCGATCGCCGGGACGGTGAAGCGCTTCGCCGCCGATCCGCGCGGCGCGCGGATCGTCCTCGCGAAGGTCGACAACCCTGCCGCGTACGGCGTGGCCGAGCTACGCGACGGCACGCTGCGGCGCATCGTCGAAAAACCCAAGGACCCGCCATCCGACCTGGTCGCGACCGGCGTCTACTGCTACGACGCCCGCGTGTTCGCGATGGTGAAGACGCTCAAGCCCTCCGGCCGTGGGGAGCTCGAGATCACGGACGTGAACAACCGCTACCTGCAGCTCGGCGAGCTCCTCCATGAGGAACTGGCGGGCTATTGGGCCGACTGCGGAGAATCGTTCGACATGCTCCTGCGGGCCAACAAGCTCGTCGCCGAGCGGGGCGCGAACAAGCCGCTCCCGTGATCGAGGGCGTCCGCGTCCGGGCGCTCCAGCGCCATGCCGACGCCCGCGGCTCCCTGGCAGAGCTCCTGCGGCCGGACTGGCCCGAGTTCACGCGATTCGGGCAGGCGATCGTCACCGTCAACCTGCCGGGGGTCATTCGCGGCTGGCACTGGCACGACCGCCAGACCGACGTCATCGTCGTCGTCGCGGGCCGTGCCAAGGTGCCGCTCTACGACAGTCGAGCGGGCTCGAAGACGTTCGGCGTCGTCGACGAATACGCATGCGGCGATGACGATCTGAAGGCGATCTTCGTGCCGCCGGGCGTGTGGCATGGATACAAAACCGTCGGTCCTGCGCCAGCGATCATCGTGAACTTCCCCGACCAGGTCTACGACGCGGCACATCCTGACGAACACCGCGCGCCGCACGACACGCCGACCGTGCCGTACGACTGGAACGCCTAGCGGCCGGGGCCGCCCCAGGTGCGCTCGTCGAGCTGTCCCGCGAGCGCCGCCCGCTTCGGCTCCCACCAGCCGCGATGGCCCGCGTACCACTGGACCGTCTCGCGTAAGCCCTGCTCGAACTTGATCCGCGGCCTCCAGCCGAGCTCGCGCTCGACCTTCGCGTGGTCCAGCAGATAGCGGCGATCGTGGCCCGGGCGGTCCTCGACATATGTCTTCAAAGACGCGGGCTTCCCGGTGGCGGCGAGCACGGCGTCCGCGATCTGTTCGATGCTCCGTTCGTCGCCGGTCCCCACGTTGTACGTCTCGCCGAGGCGTCCGCGCTCCAGGATGAGTCCGATCGCATCGCAATGATCGTCGACATGGATCCACTCGCGGCGGTTCTCACTGTGCCGGTACAGCGGGAGCGGCCGGTCGTCCATCGCGTTCGTCGCGAAGAGCGGGATGACCTTCTCGGGATATTGATAGGGACCGTAGTTGTTCGCACAGTTCGAGATCGTGATCGGGAGCTTGAACGTCTCGCCGTACGCACGGACGAGATGGTCGGCTGCCGCCTTCGACGCGTTGTACGGCGTCCGCGGGCGGTAGGGCGAGTCCTCCCGAAACGACTCGCGGCTGTCGAGCGCGAGATCGCCGTAGACCTCGCAGGTCGAGATGTGGTGGAACCGGTCAACGTTCGCGGCCTTCGCCGCATCGAGCAGAGTCTGGGTGCCGAGCACGTTCGTGCGCACGAACGCCGCTGGATCCAGGACCGCGCGGCTGTTATGGGACTCCGCTGCGAAGTTCACCACCACGTTCGGCCGGTGCGCCGCGAAGGCCTCATCCATCGCCGACGGGTCGGCGATGTCCGCCTGGACGAACGCGTACCGAGCTCCGTGATCGCGCTCGACGTCCGCCAGCGAGGAGCGGTCGCCGGCGTAGGTGAGCAGGTCGACGTTCACGACCGAGTCCGCGGGATGCTCGGCGAGCCAGCGGCGGATGAAGTTCGAGCCGATGAATCCGGCGCCGCCGGTGACGAGGAGCTTCATGGCGTCTCCTGGGCGAGCTCGCGCAGAGCGGCGGCGGGCGCGGTCAGATCGGTGCCAAGGATCTCATGCAGCCGGTCCACTCCGAGACCGGAGCGTAGCGGCCGCCGTGCGGCCAAACCGAGCTCCGCAGTCGCTCGCGGACGAAGGAGCGCGGCAGGGAGCGCGTATGCGTGGGCGATGAGCTGGGCGAACTCGTAGCGGCCCAGAACGCTCGGGCCGGCCACATGCACGATCCCGCGATGGCCACGTTCCACCAGCTTTGCGACGGCGCCCGCAAGCGTCGGCGCGTACGTGGGCGTGATCAGCTGGTCCGTCGGTACGTCAAACGGCTGCCCCGCGCGGAGGCGGTCGACGAGCTGGAGAACGAAGTTCTTGCGCCGCGGGTCCGCCCCGAACACACCTGAGGTCCGGCAGACCAGGCCGCGGCCGGTCGCCAGAGTGATGTCCTCGAGCTCGACCTTCTGCCGTCCGTACTCATTGATCGGCCGACGCTCGTCGGCCTCGGTGTAGCGTCCGCGGCTCCCGTCGAATACGTACTCGCTCGAGAAGACGACCAGTAGCGCGTCACGGGCCGCGGCTTCGGACGCGATGAAGCGCGGCGCTTCGACGTTGACCACTCGCGTCGCCACGGGCTCCCGCTCGCAGCGTTCGACGTACGCCTCGGCCGCCGCGAGGACGATCACGTCGGGCTTCGCGTCGCGAAGGGTCCGCCGCACCGCGTCGTGGTCCGTGATGTCGAGCGCGATGCCACGCTCCGGCGGATCGCTGCGATACGTCGCGGTCACCTGCATGCCGGAGAACGCCTGGCGCAGGTGACGGCCGACGAGGCCGCCCGCGCCGATGAGCAGCACGCGCGACGGATCAGCCATGGACAATGACGCCGAATGGCACGGATCCCATGGCGCACAAGCCTACCGGCGCTCCTTGTGCCGGCGGTCGCGCTGGCCGCCGCCGTTGGGCTCGGCTCGCGGTGGAGCTCGCTCGATCCCGTCGAGGCGAGCATCGTCGAGCGGTGGCTGCCGCTGGCCGCGCTGCTCGTGGCTGCGGTCGCCATCGGCTCGACGCTCCGCTCGAATCCGCTACTGCCGCTCATCACGCTGGTCGGACTGCTGGCCGTCGCGGTCGCGGCGCCGGGCGAGAGCCACATCCGGCTCGGCTGGATCTTCCTCGGCTTCGTCGCGATCTCGGCTCTCCTGCTTGGCCGTTCGGTCTGGCTGGCGCTCGACGCGCTGAGCGATCGGCGCGCGGCGCTCATCCTCGCCGCCGTCGCGCTCGCGGTGTTCCTCTCGCTCGATCCGTACCACCGGGCCGTCCAGCCGACGCAATCCGATGAGCCGCACTACCTGTTGATCACGCAGAGCATCGTGCTCGACGGCGACGTCGATCTCGCGAACGACTACGCCGGGCAGCGCTACCGGTCCTTCTACGACGACACGTTCCCGGACGTGCACGCGATCCAGGTGGGTCCGCACTTCTATCCCATCCGCGACCTCGGCCTGCCGGTCGCGGCGGTGCCGTTCTTCGCGATCAGCGGTCGCCTCGGGGTCATGGTCCTCGTCTCGCTCGTCGGCGCGGCGCTCGTGGCCGAGCTCTACCTCCTGATGCGCGATCTCGACATCCCGCCACGCGTCGCGCTCGTGGCGACCGGGCTCGTGGCGCTGCTCCATCCGGTCCTCACATACGCCGGGGCCGAGGTCGAGCCGGAGCTCTTCGCCGCGCTGCTGTTCGTCGTCGCAGTGCGTGCCCTGCGGCACGGCACGCGATCCTCGGCCCGGGCCCTCGCGGTCGCGAGCGCGTGCGCGGGGCTCATCGGCATCTTCACCACGCGCGGCTGGTTCCTCTCGGTCGGCATCGGGCTCTGCGTTGCTGTCTTCGCGCTCGCGCCGCGGCGCGATCTCGTCCGGCGGGCCCTCGCGGGCGCGGTGCCGTTCCTGTTCTTCGTCCTGCTCATCTCGTACGCCGACTGCCTGATGTTCCCGTTCGGCGACGGCTCCGGCCGTTGCTACTTCATGCCGAGCGCCGGCTACTACCTCATCCGTGACCAGCAGACGGTGCTGAGCTCTGGCCCGCTGGTCGGACTCGCCGGCCTGCTCTTCGATCGAACGTTCGGGCTCGTGAGCCACGTGCCGCTCTATCTGCTGGCCTTCGCCGGGATCGTTCCGATGTGGCGGCGCGCGCGTCGCGGGCACGGCGCCGAGGTGGCCGTCCTCACGGTCTCAGGCCTGCTGCTCATCGGGTACATCTCGGACATCGCGTACTGGTGGGCCGATGGGATGCCGAGCTCGCGCTACCTGGTCGCACCGCTGCCACTGCTCGGGGTGCTGCTCGCGCTCGGCATCGAGGCGCTCGTCGTCGCGTGGCGGCGCGTCGGGTGGGGCATCGTGGCCGTGCTTGTGATCCCGTCCGCGCTCGTCACGGGGCTGTACACGGTCCAGCCCGAGCTCGGCTACGACCTCGCCGTCGACGTGCAGCGCTCCGGATACCCGGGGCAGCTCTGGGCGTACGTGTACGAGCACTGGGGCGTCGATCCTGGATTGCTGTTCCCGTCCCTGGTCCGTCCGGATGGCGCGCTCCCGCTCGTCGCGTGGTGCGCGATCGCGCTCGGCCTGGTCGCGCTCGGCGCGGTCGCTAGACCCGCCCTTCGGCCCGCAGCAGGCCCAGGATCTCCCGCGTCGAGTGGGACCGGTTGAGCGTGTAGAAGTGGAGGCCGGGCGCGCCGCCCTCGAGGAGCGCCCGGCACTGATCGCGGGCCCACTCGATCCCGATCGCCGTGACGGCCGCGTCGTCGTCGCGGACGCCGGCGAGCAGATCGCGCAGCGAGGCCGGGATCGACGCGCCGCACATCTGGGTGAAGCGCTCGATCTGCGAGACGTTCGTGATCGGCATGATCCCCGGCACGATCGGCACGTTGATCCCGGCATTGCGGGCCCGCTCGACGAAGATGAAGTACGTCGGCGCCTCGAAGAACAGCTGCGTGATGAGGACCTGCGCGCCGAGCTGGACCTTCGCCTTCAGGTGGCGGAGATCGGTCTCGAGATCAGGCGCCTCGAGGTGCTTCTCGGGATAGGCCGCGCCGACGATGCACACATCCCACCGGCCGCGAATGAATGCGGCGAGCTCGGCGCCGTGCGCGAACCCGCCCGGAGTCGGCGTGAACGCCGTCTCGCCGCGCGGCGGATCACCGCGCAGCGCGAGCACGTTCTCGATGCCTCCCGCGGTGAGCGCGTCGAGGATCTCACCGAGCTCGGCCGCGGTGTGCCCGAGGCAGGTGAGATGGGCCATCGCCTCGAGCCCGATGTCGCGCTTGATGCGCACGACGATGTCGCGTGTGAGCCGCCGCGTCGCACCGCCCGCGCCGTACGTGACCGACACGAACGTCGGATGGAGCGGGGCCAGCTGCTCGACCGTGTCGAAGAGGCGCGCCTCCGCCTCGGGACTCCGGGGTGGAAAGAACTCGAACGAGATCACCGAGGGCTTGCCCGCCGCGAAGGCGTCCACGATGCGCATGCCGCGAAGTATCAAGGGGACGCGAGAACGCCCCGCACGGGAGGGCGGGGCGTTCCGCTGGAAGGGAACTCTGAGCTAGTGCTTGGGCGACCCGCTCGGCTTGTTGCCGTGCTCGGCTGCCGGGAGCGCGCCGACCTTGGCCTGCCCGTCCTTCAGCACGGCGGCCATGTCGGCCACGGCCTTGTCGACGATCGTCTTGATGTTCGCATCGAGCGTCGTGCGGAGGGCCACGGTGACGCGGCCTTCCTGGCTCGGCTTCGCGCTGTCCTCGGCCTCCGCGGCCGGCTTCGGGGTCTCCGCCGCCTCGGGCGTCTCGGGCGGGCACGGGCTCGCGGACGGCTTCGGGGACTTGGACGACTCGAGCGAGCCGCTCGGCTTGTTCTGGCCCTCACGTCCGAGGGTGAGCGCGGCGACGTCGTTCAGCGCCTTCGTGCGCAGGCCCTTGAGCTGGTCGTCGGCGGTCTTGATGAGCGCGCCGGCGGCCTGATTGTCGACACCCTTGCCGCGCAGGTCCTCGAGACCCTTGTGGTCCTCCTGCCAGGCGGCGTCCACGAGCTTGGTGGCCGCGTTGCGCTGTGCGACGACGGCCGGCTGGCCGCCGCAGTCGGAGCGATCGCCTTGCTCGGTCTGGATATTCAGGCTCTGCATGACCGTCTTCACCGCGTCCTGGACCTCGGGGGTGGTTGCCCCGACCGTCATGGTCGCGGCGCCCAGCACCACGACGGCGGCCACGGTGGCCCCCTTCGTCGCGGCGAGCAATGTGAGCAGCTTCGCGAGCATCCCGCTCCTCCTCGTGTGTGTACCGGACTAACGAGCCGCGCCCATGCGGATTAGGACGCCAGTGGTCCTGCCCCATACGGGTGGGTACATGCAACGGCCCGTTCCTTTCACGGAACGGGCCGGTGCTCGCGATGGGGGGACGGGAAGTTGAAAGTGGCTAGTTAGTCGTGGTGCTCCGACTCGCCCGTCTTGTCGTTCTTGACTTCCGGCGCATGGGCCGGCTTCGCAGTCAGGACCGGCGAGCTGTTGGCGGCGTCGAACGCGACCTTCATCGCGTCGAGGGCCTGGTCGGCGATCGCCTGCGCGTTGCCGGTGAACGTGATCGGCGTGGTCGTGGTCTTGCCGTGGTCGCCATCGTTCGACTCGTCGTTCGCGTCGTCGCTCACGGACGCGACCGTCGTGGCGGGCGTGACAGCGGACGTGTCGTCCGTGTCTTCCGTGTCCGTGTCCTCGTTCTGATCGTTGTCGTTCTCGTCATCCTGCTTCGCGCAGGTCGCGGTCGCGGTGGCGTGGATCGCCTTCACCGCGGCCTGACGGATCTCCTTGAGCGTTGCGTCCGCGGTCTCGATCACCGAGGTGGCGCGCTGACCGCGCAGGTGCATGAGGTCCACGTGGTAGCCGCTGAACCCGGTGTCCACGCGCTGGACCTGGAGCTCGAGGGCCTTCGCTTCGTCGGTGCAGGCCGTCGTCGAGGATGAAGTGGAAGAAGAGAGCTTCGGGCTCTCCGACGGCTCAGGGCTTTCCGTGGGCTTCGGGCTGCGGGTCGCGCTGGTCGTGAGCGCGGTGCTCGGGCTTGCCGACGGCTGCGTGATCGTGACGGTGGTCACGCCGTTCGAGGCGGACACCGTGACGAGCGCACCGGTAGCACCGAGCAGGAGCACGCCGGACAACATGCCGGCTTTCGCGTGGAACAGCAGGGACAGCAGCTTGGCGAGCATTTCCCCTCCTTGGACGTTGCTACGAGGTCTGAACGCGCGGCCCTCCGGAGCCGTTATGCGGGCTCTCGGCGGGCCGCCCGCCTATCGTCCAGGCATGCGCCGACCGCTTCGATTGGTACTGGTCCTGGTACTTCTGGCCGTGGTTGCCTACCTCGGGATCTCGTGGAAATACGCGGACGGCGTCACCCGCGTCGTGCGCGACCCGCTCAAGAAGACTCCGGCGTACGTGCAGGCGACATATGAGGACGTGTCCTTCAAGAGCCGCGACGGCCTGACCCTCAAAGGCTGGTGGTTCCCGGCGCCGGGGACCCCGTCCGCGACCAAGGCCGTGGTCATGGTCCACGGCAAGGACCAGAACCGGATCGACAGCTCGTTCGATCCCGGTCGCATCGCGCGCTTCCTGCTGACCGACGGCTGGTCGGTCCTCCTCTTCGAGATGCGCGGCCACGGCCAGAGCGAGGGCCTGCGCTGGGGCCTTGGCGAGTACGAGCCGAACGACATCCTCGGCGCGATCGATCTCGCGGCGCAGAAGATCGGCCAGCCGCGCAGCCGCGTTGCGACGATCGGCGAATCCATGGGCGGTGGCAGCGTGCTCATGACCGTCGGCAAGGATCCCTCGATCGGCCCGGTGGTCGTGGATTCCGCGTACGCCTCGGCACCGGCCGTCGTCGACGAGGTCGGTCCGCAGTACTCCGGCCTTCCCGCGTTCTTCACGCCGGGGCTCGTGCTCGCGTCCCGCGTCCTGTATGGACTCGACATCGGTTCGGTGGTACCGGCCGACGTCGTGCGCGCGCATCCAGAGCGCGCGTTCCTGTTCATCCAGTGCGTCGACGACCACACGGTCGCGATGCACCACGGCGTCGACCTGAAGAACGCGAGCGCGAATCCCGGCACGCAGCTCTGGCTCGTGAAGGACTGCGGGCACGTGAAGGCGTTCGTCACGCATCCGCAGGCCTGGCAGGATCACGTCCTCGGGTTCCTCGACGGCCAGTTGAAATAACATCAGCGGACCGATGCGGCACCGCAACTACGTCTACTTGCTCGTGCTCCTCGTCCCCGTGCTCGCGCTCGTCGGCGGGTGGTTCAACGATGTGACCGCCCGCGGGCGGGTGATCGACGAATCCAGCGGCGATCCGATCGCCGGCGCCGAGGTCATCTACGGGATCCGGGTCGTGCTCACGAGCGCCGATGGCACCTACGCCGTCGAGCACCTGCCGCGCGGCGCCCGGCTCGTCATTCAGGACCGTGGCTATGACCCAGGGAACGCGGATGCGACGGCGAGTGGCGACGTCAGCCTGCACCCGTTCTCCATGTCGCTCCAGGTGAACGAGGCCGGCACGGAGGCGTCGCCGAAGCCCGTGCCATCGGCCGAGATCCGTCAGGGCGACACGCGCGTCGGAGGGCCCGGCACCGATAGCGGCAGCGTCGTCGCCGCACCGTACCCGCAGATCGGCTCGCAGCTCCTCGTGTGCGCGCCGAACTACGACACGCTCACCATCGACGCGCGGGGCGGGGCCGCGACGCCGCGCGTCGTCGCGCTGAAGCCGGGGACCGCGGGCTGCCCGCCCCTGCCGACACCGTCTCCCGCGCCCTCGCCGTCGCCGACGATCGCGCCGAGCGCGACGCCGTCGCCGTCCGCGGCGCCGTCGCCCTCGCCCTCGAGCTCGCCCTAGCCCGAGCGCGCGAAGGCGACGATCCCGTCAGCGAGCTCCCGCGGCTGGTCGAGCTGCACGTTGTGTCCGGCATCGAGCTCGAGGCCGCGCGCGTCCGGGATCGTCGCGAGCATGCGCGCGTAGGTCTCCGCGCGGAGCGACTCCGATCGCGTGCCGCGCACCACGAGCACCGGGATCGCGAGTGCGCCGAGCGCGCGCCAGGCCTCGTCGCGCCGATCCGGTCCGCCCAGGATCCGCGTGAGCGCGTCCTTGCTCGATCGCCACACGAGGCCGCCGTCGGTGTCGCGCGCGAACACGTGGGCGATGCGATTCGCGTAGACCGCGTCGCTGTATCCAGGTGAGGTCAGGTACAGGTACTCGAGCGCTGCCGCCTCGTCGGCGAACCGGTCCGGCCGGCCGAGCGACAGCCGCCGCGCGCGGTCGCCGCCCTCGCGACCGATCTCGGGACCGACGTCCACGAGCACGAGCGCGCGCACCTTTTCTGGATGCAGGACCGCGAGGACCAGCGCGTGCGCGCCGCCCATCGAGTGTCCGACCACGACCGGACGAGCGAGCCCGAGCGCGTCCATGACCGAGAGCGCATCGGCGACGAAGTCCTCCGGCGCGTAGCCGCCCGCCGGTGTAACGCTCGCCCCGTGGCCGCGCGCGTCGGGAGCGACCAGGCGCAGCCGGCCGGCGACCGCGCCGGCGACGAAATCCCAGACCCGGCCGTAGTTACCGATCCCGTGCAGCAGGAGCGCCCCGGGCTCGCCCCCGGGCCATTCCCAGCAAGCAAGCGTGCCCTCGGGGCCTCGTACCGCGTGGCTGACAGGCACGTTTCAAAGCCTAGTAGTGCCACAGAGGGGCCATGGACGGGCGCAGGTGGCCGCCGTACCGTCGAACGTGAGGAAGGTGCCATGAACGCACGTGAACCCGTCGCCCAGCAGCTAGGCGAATTGGCCACGTCGGTCCGCAAGCGCGACGCCGCCGTCGGCGAGCTCCTCGCGCGTCTGGCGACCGCCGTGAAGGACGGCCGCTACGACGAGGTGAAGGCGTACGCCGCCGCCCTCGATCCACGATCGCTCGCCGAGCTCCTTATGGTGCGCCGCTCCGCGCTCTGGGCGGTGCTCGAGGTCATCCGCAACACCCTCGTGTTCGCACCGATCGCGGTCACCTGGTTCGGCCTCGCGACCGCGAGCGCGGCGTACGAGACGCTCCTCAAGGCGCGGCCCGAGCTGATCAGCCGGCCGTTCCTGCTCCTCTGGCAGGAGAGCTTCGAAGGGACGAGCGCGGTGCTCAGCTTCAGCACGCTCGCGATCATCGACGCGAGCCTCATCGCCCTGCTGATCGTCCTGTCACTCGTGATCCACGTGCGCGCCGATGTGCGCGACGTGAGCACGCGGACCCGCGTCCTGCTCCGCGAGTCGGAGATCCGTCTCCTACTCGGTCACGCGCTCAGCCTCTCGGCCGGACCCTCGCTCACCGATGCGTCCGCGGACTCGGTCCTCGACGAGATGGTGGCGGAGGAGCGGCGGATCTACGAGCGCGCGATGGAACGCGAACAGCAGCTCACCGATCTCCAGAGTGTGGTGCGCGACCTGCGCGTCGCAGCCGACGATCTTGCCCGCGCCGCGCGGGCCTTGCCCGGCCCGGGCATCCAGGTGGGTGAGACCCGGCCGGTCACCCCGGCGCGCTAGCGATGCTCGGCATCGGCCGCGGCGTCACGCTCTCCCTCGCCGGGTGGCTGTGGGCGGACATCCTCCTTGGCCTCTTCGCGATCTTCCTCGCCGCGAACAGCGTCGGCGCGGCGACCCCGGCGGCGCTGCCGGGCATCGATCCGCGACCGGTAGCGATCTCGATGACGATCGACGGCCCGAAGCTCCTGGGCTTCGACGCGGCCGCCGGAGCCGACGAGCAACGCCGCATCGCCACGGCGGTGAAGGCCCAGGTCGCGCAGCAGACCGGCGGGCATCAGGTGGCCATCGTCATCGCGTTCGCGTCGAACGCGGACCCGAGCATCGGCGACGACATCAGCCGGCTCGCGACGGCACAGCTGACCGGCGACGCGTTCGCCGGTTCGACGATCAAGACGTATCACAGCATCGTGGCCGGGGATCGCGGCTCGACCCTCGATCTCGAGATCTATGTCTACCGCTAGCGACCCGAACGAGATCCACCGCGCGGCCTTCCGCGAGGCTCGGCGGCGTGGCGATCCACTCGCGGCCGCGCGCGCCGCGGCACAGCTGCGCATCGCCGGCGACGACCTCGGCCTGCGCGATCTCGCGGCGCTGCGCGCGGCCCGCCTGGTCGTCGGCCGGGGCATCCGTGACGCCCGAGCTCGCCGGCTGCATCCGATCTCGGCGACCACGCCGTCCCCGGTGCGCCGGCGGATCCGTTTCCCGTTCGCGCTCGCTGCCGTGATCGTGCTCGTCGTGGCGGTGCTCACTGCCCTCTCGATGATGCCGGTCGACCAGAACGGTGGCGGCGGTCGCGCCGCGCCGCCCATCCCGACGGCGACGACGGTCCCGGTCGCGCTTCAGAGCCGCGGTCGCGTCATCACCGCCGTGCGGGTCGTCGTGCCGGTCCTCCCGCAGCCGCAGCCTGAGCCCAAGCCGAACCCCACGGCCATCCCGACCGCCGACCCGGCCTTGGACGCGTTCCCGACCGACGGCGACAGCGTCGTGCCCGGGAACGGCTCCGGGACCGGTCCCGGGTTCGCGAGCTGCCCGTCGTTCGTGCCGGATGGCTTCGCCAAGCTCTGCGGGCAGGTGACCGACGCGTCGACCAACAAGCCGATCGCCGATGCCTGTGTCTCGCTCGGGCCGTGCAACAACCAGGGCATCCGCACGGACCTGAACGGCCGTTGGGCGGTCCTGCTGCCGATCGGCAACGGTGGGCTCCTCTGGTTCTTCGAGTTCTCGAAGGCGGGCTTCGTGACGTCGAAATACACGCAGACGTCGAAGACGGGCCGCATCCTCATCCCGACCCAGCGCCTCGCGCCCACGCATTAGGGGTCAGGTCCAGCGCTACGATCCGCTCGAGCTTCGCCGCGCGCGGTCCGTGACGCGGTGCCCCGCGACGACGCGCTCGCGGCAGCCCTAACTAGACTTCCGCAGTGATCGCGGACCTGCGCGTGCTGGTCGACCGGCGCGAGCTCCTCGCCGACTTCGCATGGCGCGAGCTGCGCGCGCGATACAAGGGGTCGGCCCTCGGGTTCGCCTGGAACTTCCTCAATCCGCTGCTCCAGCTCGCGGTGTTCTGGCTGCTGTTCGGCGTCGTGCTCGGCTCGCGCCCGCGGACCGAGACGGGGGAGCAGCCGTTCGCGATCTTCCTGTTCGTCGGCCTGCTGCCGTGGACCTTCTTCAGCAACTCGCTGATCCTGGGCGCGGCGTCGATCGTGGGCAACGGCGCGATCGTGAAGAAGGTCCGTTTGCCGGTGCAGCTGCTTCCCGCCGCGAGCGTGCTCTCGGCACTCGTGAATTTCCTCCTCAGCCTCGTCGTGCTCTTCGCGGTCCTCGCGATCTTCGGGCCGCGGCACCCGGAGGGGCTCATCTACCTTCCGCTGCTGGTGCTCGTCGAGCTCGGCCTCGCGCTCGGCTTCGCGTACCTGCTGGCGGGGCTCAACGTCTTCTATCGCGACGTCGAGCACATTCTCGGGATCCTGTTGATGGCGTGGTACTTCCTCACGCCGATCCTCTTCCCGATCTCGCTCGTCGCGGGCCGTCCGCGCGAGCTGCTCGGGCTGTCGCTCAATCCGATGACCGGCATCGTCGTCGGCTTCCAGCGCGCGCTGCTCGACGGCCTGCCGCCGGACTGGGGCCTCCTCGCGTGGTCCGCGGCCGTTGCGCTCGCGGTCTTCGTCATCGGCTTCACGTATTTCCGGCACGCGAAGGACGACTTCGAGAGCGCGCTCTGAGCGAACAGCCCCGCGAGCTTCCTCGCGGGGCCGTTCCGTTGCGCACGTGACGAGATGGAGTTCGTTGTGCTGGATTCAGGCCCACCTTACCGCGAGCGTGGCACCGAGCGTTCCGTACAACGTGGCCGCGGGGATCGCCTCCGGGACAATTTGGTCGCCTGGCTGTCGACCGTTCCGCATATCGTCTTAGATGCGCGGAGGGCACGAATGTCGAAGAAAACCCTTGAGATCGACGATGCCAAGGCGCGGGTCGCCAGGCCCTCCGACGTGGCGCCGGATTGACCGCGGACCACACCGTCCACGCGCACAAGGAGCACGAGTCCCGCTATCGCGAGGGCGACGCCGCGGCGTGGGACCGGCCGATCCGCGACACCGAGCTCTACGACTCCGCGCGACGCGACGTCTACAACTTCATCGATGACACGAAGGTCCGGTACCTGCGGCCGATGCTCCCGCCGGGCGGGAACGCGATCGAGGTCGGCGCCGGGTCGGGCCGGCTGCTCATCCGGCTCGGGCAGGAGCGGCCGTACCGGCTCGTCGCGCTGGACTACGCGCCGTATGCCGTGCGCGCGGTGCGCGAGAACCTCCGGCGCAGCGGGCTCCGAGGCGACGTCCTGTTCGGCGACGCGCTCGCCCTGCCGTTCGCGGACCGTTCGTTCGACGTCGTGCTCTCCGGTGGTCTGCTCGAGCATTTCCGCGAGCCCGGCCTCGTGATCCGCGAGATGGTGCGCGCGCTGCGGCCGGGCGGGCTGTTCTACGCGGACATCGTCCCGCGCAAGACATCGCTGTACCGCTGGGCCGAACGCGGGCGGATGGCCCACGACGAGCACCTCGCCGAGGGCATCTACGAGAGCGACCTGCCGAAGCGCGCCTGGGCCTCGCTCGCGCGCGACGCCGGGCTCCGGGACGTGCGGATCGTCTCGGCCGGCGTGTACCCGCCGTACACGCGCCCTCACTTCGAGGACCTGCTCTGGCGCCATCCGCGATTCTTCCGCGGCCTCGACGGGACGCCCGTCGCTGACGTGCTCGGGTTCTTCTTCATGCTGACGGGCCGCACGTGATCGGCGCGGTCCGCGCGGACCACGTGACCAAGACCTACCGCCTCCACCGCGAGCGCCGGCGCACGTTCAAGGAAGTCGCCCTCCGGCAGTTCGTGCCGGCGGAGGACGTCCAAGCACTCCGTGACGTGAGCTTCACGGTCGAGCCCGGCGACGCCTTCGGCGTCGTCGGCGCGAACGGTTCGGGGAAGTCGACGCTCCTCAAGCTCATTGCCGGCACGGCGAAGCCCACGACCGGCACGCTCGAGGTGGAGGGGCGCGTGTCGGCGCTCCTCGAGATCGGCGCGGGCTTCCATCCTGACTTCACCGGGCGCGAGAACGCGTTCCTCAACGGCTCGCTGCTGGGCATCTCGCGCAAGGAGATGCAGCGCCAGATGCCTGCGATCGAGGAGTTCGCGGACATCGGCCGCTTCTTCGACGCGCCCGTGAAGACGTACTCGAGCGGCATGTACATGCGGCTCGGCTTCGCCGTCGCGATCCACCTCGATCCGGACGTGCTACTCGTCGACGAGGTCCTCGCCGTCGGCGACGAGTACTTCCAGCACAAGTGCTTCGCGCGCATCGCCGAGTTCCGCAAGGCCCGCAAGACGATCGTTCTCGTCACGCACGACCTCGGCGCGGTCGCGCGCCTCTGCGATCGCGCGATCTGGCTCGACCAGGGCGTGGTGAGCGCGTCGGGCACGGTCCGCGACGTCGTGAACGCGTACCACCAGAAGGTGGGGGAGAAGGAGCTGCGCGAGCGCGCCGCGCGGGGCGAGATCGGCGGTCGCAAGGGCGACCGGCGTGTCGAGATCACGCGAGCGCGGTTGCTCGACCGCGAGGGCACCGAACGCGTCGTACTGGAATCAGGAGCCCCCGCCGGCATCGAGATCGCGTACCGCAACCCGTCGCGCATCGCCGACGCGGTGTTCGGGGTCTGCATCTACCGCGATGACGGACTGGCCGCGTACTGCACGAACACCGCGAGCGACGGTGTCACCGTCGCGCCAAAGGAAGAGGGCGTCGTCCGGTTCGCGATGGATTCGCTCTCGCTGCTTCCTGGTGGCTTCGACGTGGATGTCGGGATCACCGACGCCGAGGACCGCTACTACGACTACCTCGAGAAGGGCCTGACCTTTCGGGTCATCGCCGGCGCGGGGCGCGAGATGGGGATGGCCCGCATCCCGCACCGCTGGGAGTGCGAATGACGCTCGACGCGCTCCTGCGCCGCGCGCCCACCGTCGCGGTCTTCGGTCCACTCGATGACGCAACCTTCCGCACAGCGCTGGCCGCGCACCTTCGCTCGCTCGGGTTCGCGACGTACGAGCTCGCGATGGGCCCGACCGCGCGCGACGCCCTGCATGCCGCACGGGCCACGCCGCCGGATACGGCACTCGTGCTCGTGGAGTACGCCCCCCGCGGATATCACCTGAGCGCGCTCCTTTCGGCGGTCGTGCGGTGGAAGCTCCAGCGCCGCTTCGTTGCGATCTGCCGCGGCCCGGGCACATTTGCGTCGGCGAAGCAGCGCCTCGCGTACGCGGTCATCCGCGCGCTCTGCGACGTCGAGCTCAGCAGTCGCGATCCCGCGACGCTCGTTGCCGCCTGGCCACGCGCGCGGCTGCCTCGGCCGTCGTGGCTCGCGACTACCTGGGCCCGCCGGCGGAGCAGCTCGCTGGCCGATCTCCTGCCCATCCTGCGTTGTCCGCAGTGCCGTGCCGGGCTGTCGCTCGCAGGCAACGAGCTGCGGTGCGTCTCCTGCGAACGCGCGTATCCGATCGTCGAGGGCATCCCGATCCTCATGCCCGCGGGGGTCGTCGCGCAGGTCGAGGCGGACGAGCACGCGTACGAGGCCGGCGACGCGTACGCCTGCGGCGCGGAAGCGAACCGCGCGTGGCTCGAGATCGGTCTCTGGAAGCGCGATCGCGTCGCAGGCCTTCTGCGGCATCGCGTACCGCGCGCGAGCGTCGACGTGGGCTGTGGTGACTGGGGCGTGCACCACGACGTGTTCGCCGCGGTCGGCACGGATCTCGCCGTGGCCGGCGACGTCTCGTTGAAGCTGGTGCGCCACGCGCGCGATCACGCGACCGCCCCGCACCGGGTGCACTACCTCGTGTTCTCCGCCGAGACGCTCCCGTTCGCCGATGGAGTGTTCGATCTCGCGTATTGCAGCGAGGTCCTCGAGCACCTCGAGCATCCGGAGCGCGCGCTCGCCGAGATCGCCCGCGTCGCGAACGGTGGTCGCGCGATCCTCACCGTGCCGAACGAGCAGGTGACGGGCAAGCTCGAGGCCGGTCATGTCCAGACCTTCGGGTTCGCCGACTTCACCGCGCTCGCCGACCGCTTCATGGAGCGGCAGCGCACGCTCGGCGTGTTCCGGTGGGCCGTCGCGGATGTCGGGGCGCTGTCCAAGACACTCGCGGGGACGATCCGGCTGAAATGGCTGCTGTTGACGGGCGAGCGCGCCCCGCGACGGAGCCTCTCGATCCTGGTGGACGGTACGCTCCGCGCGTGAACGACGGCCCGATCGATCAGGCCGCGCTGCAGGCGGAGATCCGCGAGCGGGTGCAGCGCAAGCGCGCGAGCGGCGCGTACGGCGACGACGTGCGGGCGGCGCTCGAGCTCCCGCTGCCCGGCGGCCGTGCCCTATTCAGCGAGGAGCTCGGCGACCCGCTCCCGGCCCTGCAGGACACCCTGGCCGAGGAGGCCGCGTACGACGCGACGAGCCACCGCCGGTTCGTTGGGGCCCCGATCACGCTCGGTCGCCGCGTCGTCATCGGGCTCGTGCGCTGGTGGGTCGCCGCGATCACGGACCGGCAGGAGCGCATCAATCAGCTGCTCGCGCGCGCGGTCATCGACATGCGC
>DATCOR010000208.1:0-2801 GCA_036564585.1 Candidatus Limnocylindria bacterium
CGGCCGGATCGGCGATGTCCGGCTTCGCGTCCCAGATCTCCTGGAGCCGCTGGAGCGAGGCCCAGCCCTGCTGGAACATGTTCGAGACCCAACCGAGGGCGATCATCGGCCACGCGAGTAGGTTGAGGTAGGCGACGAACTGCACGAGCTGCCCCAGCGTCATGCGGCCCTCGATCGCGTCCTGCCCTCCGATGTAGAGGGTCGCGAGGACGGCGAGGCCGAGGATGAACGACATCGTCGGCCAGATCAGCCCGTCCATCCGGCGCAGGTTGATCGCGCGCCGCACGTATTCCTCGTTCACGCCCGCAAATCGGGCGATCTCCGCGTTCTCCTGCGAGAACGCCTTCACCACGCGGATGCCGGAGAAGTTCTCCTGCGCCGTCGTCGACATCTCGGAGAACTGCGCCTGCAGCCGCTCGAACTTCACGTGCACGCGCCGGCCGATGATCCAGAACGTCAACGACACGAGGGGCATGAGCACGACCGAGATGAGCGTCAGCTTGACCGAGACGCCGAGCATCGACACGATCGTGAACGCGAACGTCATGGTCGTGGACGCGACGTTCATGACCCCGGGGCCCTGCATCTGCCGCACGGCGGACAGGTCGTTGGTCATGCGGGCCATGAGGTCGCCGATGCGCTGATGCTGGAAGTACCCGAGATGCATCCGCTGCAGGTGCGCGAAGAGGTCGTTGCGCATGTCGTATTCGATGTACCGGGACGTGTTCATGACGAAATAGCGGCCGGCGGCCCGGCAGATCGCGTCGATGCCCGAGAAGAGCAGCGCGAGCAGCGCCAGCCGCACGATCGCGTCGAGGGTGGTGCCGCGGTTGAGCCCGTCGACGATCTGGCCGATGAAGCGCGGCGGCACGACGGCGGCGATGGACCCAGCGGCAACGGCCAGGGTGCCGAGGACGAGCTGGGTGCGGTGCCTGCCGATGTAGTGGAAATAGGTGGCCCGGGCGGAGCTCACTCCAGGTGCAGTCTAATCGGACCTGTCCGCATCGCCGGTCACATTCCGGACGCGGCCTCGGCTCGCACGTGACCCCGTGATGCCCGACCGCCGACCCAGGCGAGCAGACATGCCATCGCGCCGGCGACGAACACCGGCGCGACGCCGTACGCGTCGGCCACCGGCCCGACCAGCAGGAGCGGCGCGAAGCTGAACACCGAGACGAGCATGTTCAGCACGCCGAAGATGCGGCCTCGGATCTCATCGTGCAGATCGGATTGCAGCCGGGTCATCGACGGTACGGTGATGAACGCGTACGACAGGCCGAACACGAACGCGGTGAGGCTCACGAGCCCGACGAAGAACGGGAAGCCCGCGGTCGGGCCGGTCGCGTTGCGGAAGATCACGCCGAGCGGCCGCTCGGCCGCGAGGATCAGCAGCGCGATCGCGGTGACGAGGAGGCCCGTGCCGATCGCGCGGTTCGGCGCGAGCCGGCCGCCGATCACGTTCAAGGCCCCAAGCCCGACGACCACGCCGAGGCCCGCCGGGGCCACGAGGACGACCACGTTCTTCTCGCCGAGCCCCAGGACCTCGCGCACGAATCCTGGCGCGAGCGCGCCGGCGACGGCCACGAGCATGTAGGTGAGCGCGATGTAGACGAGAGACCACACCACCGGCGGATGCTTCCGCAGGTACGCGAAGGCCTCGCCGACGCCGCCAAGCGTCTCGGCCACCGCCCTCCCCGCGACCTCCGCGCCGATGAGCCGGCCCTCGCGGTGCGGCTGCGCGACCGTCGGGACCGTCAGGCAGAGCAGCGCCGCTCCGGCGAACATCGCGCCGACGACGACGAACAGCGCCTGGTAGCCGGAGAGCGCGATGACGATCGGCGCAAGGATGATGAAGCCGACCAGGAACGCGCCATTGAACGTGAATGTGAAGAGCGAGTTCGCGACGAGCAGGTCTTGCTTGCGCACGATCGCCGGGATCGTCGCCGATTCGGCGGGCACGAAGAAGACGGTGATCGCCGCGACGAGGAAGTTGACGATGTACGCGGTCGTCACGCTCTCCCCGAGCACGAAGAGCGGCAGCACCGCCACGGCCCGGAGGGCGTTCGTGATCACGAGGACGCGCTTGCGGTCCGTCCGATCCACGACGACGCCGGCGAACACGCCGAACACGACGGCCGGCAGGATCGCAAGCAGGATCAGGATCGACGACGACGTGTTCGACTTCGTGAGCTCGCCGACCAGCACGATGAGCGCGAAGGTCGTGGCGTTCGCCGCCACCTGCGAGAGGATCTGCGCGGCCCACAGGGCCAGGAACGCCCGGTTGCGGAAGATGCCGCGCTCGGCGGCGGTCTCGTCCGGCTGGCCCACCGGCCCGCCTATTCGACCGGCGCCAGAGGGCCGCGCTCGACGAACCGCTTGATGTCGCGTTCGAGCTCGCTGCGGGCGATGAGGACCCGGCGGTCGCACGTCGTGCAGCGCACCCCGATGTCCGCGCCCAGCCGCACCACCCGCCACGTATCGCCGCCGCACGGATGCGTCTTCCGCAGCTCGACGACGTCGTCAAGGTAGAGGGGCAGCGGCGGCTTCGGCATCAGGACGGGCAGTCTAGGAGCGGCGTTCAGCGCGCGACCGCGACCGCCGGCACGTCGATCGTCGCTTCTTTGGTCACAGTGAAGCGAGTCTTTGGGTAGATGAGCTCGAACTGGCCCTCGATGCCACCGGTGCGGGTGATGGCGACGTAGACGACGTCGCTCGCGCCGATCGCCTTCACCGTCCACGGTCCGATCAGCTGCCGGCCGTCCAGCAGGATCGTGCGGTCGGGTCCCGGGCCATACCAGGAG
>DATCOR010000209.1:0-11466 GCA_036564585.1 Candidatus Limnocylindria bacterium
GACGGTGTTCTGCTTGAGGGCGCTCACGACACCGAGCGGCAAGGCGATCGCGAGCGACAGGAGCAGCGCCTGGACCCCGAGCTGCGCGGATACCGGGAAGCCCTGAGCGATGATGTCCGTCACCGCGCGGTCGTGGACCAGGCTTGGCCCGAAGTCGAGCCGGATCGCGTTCCCGAGGAACAGCACGAACTGCTCGGGCATCGGCTTGTCGATGCCGTACAGGCGGTCGAGCCGGTCGATCGCGGCCTGCGGCAACGGTCGGTTCTCGTTCTTCTCGAACGGCGATCCGGGGGCGGAGTGCGCGAGCGCGAAGGTGATGAGGGCGACGAAGAACATCGTCGGGATGATCAGGAGGAGCCTGCGGATCGTGTACTGGAGCATCTGTGGCTGCTAGCGCCTCCCGCCGAAAGTGAGTCGCCTCGTCGCGAGTGTATACCGGAGCACAGTCCGCACGGTTCGCGTTCAGCCGGCGGTTCCGGGTCCTCAGCGCGTGTCAGAACGTCGCCGGGCCGGCCTTGCGGCCGGCCCGGCGCGTGACTCGCGGTGAACGCGTGAAGAGCTACTGCTTCTTCGACACCGAGATGTGGGTCATGTCCATGATGCCGATCTCGAAGTCGAGTGCCGTGTCGGTGACACCGTGCACGTACGGCTTCAAGAGGTACTTCGTCGCGGAGAAGTAGAGGAACGCGACCGGGGCCTCGTCGGTCAGGATCTTCTGCGCGGCGATGTAGCCATCGTCACGCTTCTTCGCGTCGGGCTCCTTGTCGGCGGTCCGAACGAGGGTGTCGTACTGGGCGTTCTTCCAGCCGACGTGCGTCACGGTGGAGTTCGAGACGAACACCGTCGTGAGCCAGTCCTGCTGGTCCGGGTAGTCCGCGCACCAGCCGAGGAGGAAGAGGGCCGGCGTGGTCTCCGGCTTCTTCACCAGCTGGGTGTAGGTCGTGCGGTCGACCGGATCGAGCGTGACATCGATCCCGAGGTTCGTCTTCCACTGCTGCTGGGCCCACTCGACGCGGGTCTTCGCGGCCGCGGAGGATGAATACGTGAACTTGATGCCGGAGAGCTCAGGCTTGCCGGCGAAGCTCGAGCCTGCGAGGGCGGCCTTCGCCGCCGTGACGTCGAACTTCTGGTTGTGGTCTGACGCGTCGTAGCCGGGGAGTCCCGGCGGCATGAACGACTCAGCGGCGACACCGATCTTCTGGACATCGGTGATGTATGCCGCGCGGTCGAACGACTTCGCGAACGCCTGACGGACCTTCGCGTCCGTGAAGGGCGCCTTCTGGGTGTTGAAGCCGTAGTAGAAGGTGCAGGAACCCGGGACGTCCCGGAGCTGCGCCTTCAGGTCGGCGTCGCTGTCGACGGTGCGGAGCTGCTCGGCAGCCACGCCCACGGCGTCCAGCTCGTTGTTGCGGTACGCAGCGAACGCGACCGCACCCTCATTGATCATGACCTTCTTCCAGGTCTTGATCTTGGTCGGCGTGCGGTAGTTGTCGTTGCGCTCGTAGGTCATCGACTCGTTGTGCTTCCACTCGCTGAGCTTGAATGGCCCGTTGCCGATGAACGTCGCCGGCTCGGTCCACTTGTCGCCACCCTTGGAGACATCGGACGCACGGGTCGGGACGCCGACCCAGAGGGCCGCGATCGCGTTGAAGTACGGGGCCTGCTCGACCAGCTTGAAGGTGATGTCCTGGCCGCTGGTCGAGATCCCGAGCTTGGCCTGCGCGGCCGCGAGCTCGGCCGGCGTCGCCTTCTTCGGGTCCATGTTGTTGTAGTCCTCGCACCCGACGATGACGTAGCCGGTGAACGCGTAGTCGCCTGCGACGTTCGGGTCGCAGAGGCGGGTGAAGCCGTACTGGAAGTCCTTCGTGGTGAGTGCCGAGCCGTCCGAGTACTTCAGGCCATCACGGAGCGTGTAGGTGTAGGTCAGCCCGTCGGATGAGACCTTGGGCTGGTCCTTCGCCGCGCCCGGGATCGGCTTGAGCGTCTTCGGGTCGAACGCCATGAGGGCCTCATAGACCATCATGGTCTGCGCGACCTCATTGACGAACGACTCCTTCTGCGGATCGATCGTGTCCGGCTCGCCGCCCGTGTTGGTGTTCAGCACACCATTCGGGTCGATTGCCGCGTCGTTGCTCGCGTTGTTGCCCCCCTGATTGCCGGCCTGGCACGCCGTCACGATCATCGAGACCGCGACGAGCATCACCAGGATCGACCAGAGGCCTGAACGGCGCTGGATCATTCGCTCCCTCCAATTGTTGTGGCGCGCGACGCGTGTAGGTGCTGACGACGGACGCGGGGTTGACGACTGCGCTCGATCCGGGTCACCGACCCGACTGAAGCCCGGACCCCCCCCGCCTCCTTCGCTGGCCCACACGCGCGCGACCGATGCTGAAAGCGGTCCGATGCGTGGGACCCTGTCATTGTGTGGTCGCCCGGCGCGCAGCGTCAATTACGCGACAGTCGACCCGGTCGCTTCCTGTACCTGGGGTGTCCGGAAGTGGTTCAGGCCCCGGATCGCCTAATGGGCGGCGAACCGCCATTCCCGGGCGTTCCAGGTCAGCGGAGCCCCGGCGGAGGCCGGATCGACCCCGGCGAGGGCCCGGGGCGCCACATCGACCTGGAGTCGCTGGTACAGCGGAAGGGCCGGCCGGGCGGCGTCCCAGGCCTGTTCGAGCTCCGCGTAGAGGAGCCGCTTCTCGCTCCGGTCCGGGCCGGCCGCGGCCGCGCCGCCGAGGGCGTCGAACCAAGGTCCCGCGAGGCCGCGGTACCGGTCGGTCGCTCGCTGGGGATCGCTCGTGTCCTCGGGCTCGATTGCGAGATCGAACGCGCCGCTCGCGAGCGCGGCGGCTGCCGCCTCGGGCGCTTCTTCTCGGACGTCGGCGGCGATCCCGATCGTCGCGAGGTCGCCGGCGACCAGGCGGGCCGCGTCGCCGCGGGCGACCGATCCCGACGGCACCAGGATCGACACCGTGAACCGCTCGCTGCCGTGCTCGAGGATGCCGAACGTCCCCTTCGTGTAGCCGGCCGCTGCGAGCAGGGCCTGCGCCCGATCAGGGTCGACCGCCGGTAGGTCGCCGGCGTCGGACGCCGCCCACCCGGGCGCGACGAGATACGTCCGCGGCACGAGCGCGCGGCCTTCGAAAAGATTCGCGCTGAGCTTCCGGCGGTCGATCGCGAGCTCGACCGCCTGGCGGAGCACCGGATCGGCGAAGCGTGGACCGTATCGCAGGACCTCCATCGACTCGGCCTGCTTGTAGAAGGTCTGCAGGGTCGTGCCGTCGGCGAACCGGTCGAGGGTGCCCGCGAGATCCGCCTCGAGCCCGGGCGACGGCACGACGTCGACGTCGCCTCGTCGCAGCGCATCGAGGAGCGACGAACGATCGGCGAAGAAACGGATCTCGAGCCGCCCGAGGGCGGGAGCCCCGAGCGCGTATCCCTTGAACGCCGACAGGGTGACGCCGATGCCGGGCAGCCATGCCGCGACCGCGAACGGGCCGGCATGCACCGGCTCGCGCGCATACGCCGCGCGCTGCGCGGCGCTCGCGTTGCCGAGCAGATGCTCGGGCAGCACGCGCGCCGCCAGGGCGTAGCCGTCCCAGCGCTCGTTCGCGCGGTAGGTGAAGCGGACGATCCGATCCGTGACGACGTCGACGCGGTCGACCCGGTCCGCGGTCCAGCGCGCCTCCGTGCCGAGCGGCTCGGTCCGGTCGCTCTCCCACGCGAACCGGACGTCGGTCGCACTCAGCGGCGCGCCGTCCTGCCAGATCAGATCCGGGCGCAGCTCGAAGGTCGCGACGAGCCGACCATCGGGAGCAAGCGGATCGTCCGTCACGACGACGAGCCCGCCGTTCGCAAGGGTCGGCACGCTGACCGCCAGGCGCGGCACCAGGTCGTCGTGGGCGTCGCGCCGCACGAGCTGCTCGGTGACCGCCGCCGCGATGATCCGAGCATTCGGATCGTCCGCGAAGACGGACGCCGGCTCACCGACGAGACCGATCACGACATCGCGCCGCACCGGCCGTGGGGCGGCACAGCCCGGCAGGATCACGACCGCGCAGATGAAGAGGAGCGCCAGGCATCGCGCGCGCACGCGGCGAAGGCTACGGTCTGCCGGAGAACGGCTCCGAATCGCGGACGCTCTGCGCCGGCGCGATGACCTCGGTGCGTCGCGCGGTCGCGGCGTTCGCCGCCATGTCGCCCGCGGTGGTGCGGTAGGCGGTCGCGAGCGAGCTGATCGGTCGCTGCAGCGCGTTGCGCCCGTTCAGCATCCATTCGCCCGCGGTCACGGCGTCGCGGGACACGTCCGGCACCGGCGGAGCGGACTGCACGGACGCCACGGAACCGGCGAACAGGAAGGCCGAGATCGCCGCAGCGACCATGAGCTCGGACACGCGCCCGAGCAGGGCGAGGCGGCCATGCGCGCGCGGCTCGGTCGCGGTCCACCGGACCGCAGCGCGGACCCGGGCCGGGCCGACCGTCGCGGTGCGCGCCCGAAGCGGCGCGAAGGCGTCTTCGAGCGCGGCATCCACGGTCAGCCGCTCGTCCAGCGGGACGGGAGCCGGACCGAAGAGCCTCATCGAGCCTGACCGTGCATCTGCTCTTCCGTAGCCGCGAGCAGGTCGGCGGGTTCGAAATCCAGGCCGGGGTGTGCCGAAAGCTGCACTCGGAGCTTCCGCAGGGCGTAGTGCAGGCGCGACTTCACGGTCCCCACGGGGACCTCGACGATCTCCGCGATCTCGGCGAGGTTCAGGCCGTTCAGGTAGTGCAGGACGACCACGACCTTGTGCTTCGGCCCCAGGGTGTCCACGCACTCGAGGACGACGCGCCGGCGCTCAGTGCGTTCGGCCGCGTCGCTCGGCGACTCGCCCTCGACTGCGATGTCGTCGGTGCCGTCGTCGAGCGAGCTGAAGGTGACGCCCCTGCGCGGGCGGCGGTTGTACGAGAGGTTGACCGCGACGCGATAGAGCCACGGCCGCAGCGAGTCGTCCGGCTCGAGGCGCTCGATCGCGCGATGGGCCCGCGCGAAGGTGTCGACGACGATCTCCTCGGCGGCCGATGGATCTTTCGTGATGGCCATCCCGAGCCGGTAAATGCCGTCGCGGTACCGGTAGAAGAGGTTGTCGAACGCCAAGGTGTCACCGGCCCGCGCCGCGTGGACGAGCTCGCGATCCCCGCGCGGCTCGGCCTCGAAGCCGTCGCCCTTCGACCGCGGCTGACGGGTCACGGCAGGTAGCGCCGGGTCGCCCGGAGCGTCGACGCGTCGGTGAGCTCCCCGCGCTGGACGCGCTGGCCTGACTGCGGCGCATGGATGAACGTGCGCTCGCCGGTCGCGAGCGCGGTGTGCGTCACGCGATCCTTCCCGAAGAAGAAGAGGTCACCTGGACGTACGACATCCACCGGTCTGCCTCCCAGCGCCTGCTGGTCCGCATCGCGGTCCAGCCCCACACCATTCAGACGATAGACCTGCTGGGTGAGCCCTGAGCAGTCGATCCCGTGCGCGCTCGTCCCACCCCAGAGGTACGGAACGTCGAGGAACGACTCAGCGGTCGCAACGAGGTCGGCCGGCGTCGGGAAGCGCTGCGGAAGTCGTGCGACCTCCACCGTGTCGCGCTCGCGGACGTAACGATCGTGACCGATCCGCCACCAGTCGCCGTCGCGCTCGCGCATGGTCAGTCGTGCGCCCACAGGCAGCTCGTCGACGATCGTGGCGTCGGGCGACGGCCCGGCGTGCACGGGAGCCAACGGCACGCCCACGAGAACGGCCTGCGGCATCCGGTACTCGCTGAGATGCGCCCGCCTGATCCAGCCGAAATAGAGGTCGGGTCCCTGCACGAACGTCCAGTCCCCACGGTCCGCGAGTCGGGTCATCTGCTCGAAGTGCTGAGCCTCGTCGACGAGCTCGGCGGCATCGTCTGGCTCGGCCCTGAGCGGCGCGATGCCGCGGTTCACGAGCCCGACCGGCGGCCAGACCATCGAGACCCGGGTCGCGGGCAAGACGCTCACGACGGTCGGTAGCGCAGGACCGGCTTGCGCGCGGCGGCGACCTCGTCGAGCCGGCGGAGCGGCGCCTTCACCGGCGCATCGTGGACGCTCTTCGGGTCGGTCTCGATCCGCTTCGCGATCCGGAGCAGTGCGTCGGCGAACGCATCGAGCGTCTCCTTCGGCTCGGTCTCGGTCGGCTCGATCATCAATGCCTCGGGGACAATGAGCGGGAAGTACACCGTCGGCGGATGGAAACCTTCGTCGATGAGGGCCTTCGCGATGTCGAGGCCGTTCGCGCCCTGGCGCTTCTGCTTCGCCGCGGTGAGCACGAACTCGTGCATCGGCGATCGCTCGTACGCGACGTCGTAGCCCTCGCGAACGAGCGCGAGCAGGTAGTTGGCCGCGAGGATCGCGTCCCGGCCGGTCTCGACGAGACCCTCCTCGCCGAGCGTCCGGATGTACGTGTACGCGCGCACGAGGACACCGAAGTTCCCGATGAACGAACGGACCCGCCCGATGCTCTTCGGGTGTTCGGCGGCCGTCTCCCGGCGATACGCGCCGGTCCCATCCTTGATGACCCGCGGGACCGGCAGGAACGGTTCCAGGTGGCTCTTCACGCAGAGCGGGCCCGCTCCGGGGCCGCCGGCGCCGTGGGGCGTCGAGAACGTCTTGTGCACGTTGATGTGCACGCAGTCGAAGCCCAGGTCGCCGGGCCGCGCGACGCCGAGCAGCGCGTTCATGTTCGCGCCGTCGCCGTAGACCAGGCCGCCGGCCGCGTGGACCGCGGCGCAGACCTCGCGCACGCGCTCTTCGAACAGCCCGAGGGTGTTCGGATTCGTGAGCATGAAGCCCACGACGTCATCTCCGAGGGCGGCCTTCAGCGCGTCGAGGTCGACGTTGCCCCGCGCATCGCTCTTCACCGTCGTCACGTCGAAGCCGCACATCGCCGCCGACGCGGGGTTCGTGCCGTGTGCGGAGTCGGGGACGATCACGCGACGGCGCTTCGTGTCACCGCGGGCCTCGTGGTACGCCTTGAACATGAGGATCGCCGTGAACTCGGCGTGCGCGCCGGCGGCGGGCTGGAGCGTGACCTTGTCCATGCCGCTGATCCCCGCGAGCAGCTCCTGCAGCTCGTAGAGGAGCCGCAGCGCGCCCTGCACCGTCTCGTCGGGCTGGTGCGGATGGATGTCCGCGAAGCCCGGCAGCGAGGCCGCGCGGTCGTTGATCTTCGGGTTGTACTTCATCGTGCACGAGCCGAGCGGGTACATCCCGGCGTCCACGGAGTAGTTCAGCTGCGCAAGGTGTGTGTAGTGCCGCACCACCTGCGGCTCGGTGAGCTCGGGGAGCGGCAGTGGCACGGTCCGCTTGAACGCCGCCGGGATCAGCGCGTCGGCCTCGTCGCCTCCGCGCACGTGGCGCCCGGAGCGTCCGGGCTGCTGCAGCTCGAAGAGCAGCGGCTCGAGCGCCGGCATCTCCGTCCTCGCACCGGTCTCGAACCGCACGCGCCCGCTCATCCCGCGGCCACCGGCCGGCGCGCGGTCGTGCGCTCGACCGCCCCGGCGAGCGCCTCGATGTCGTCGTCCGTCGTGAGCTCGGTGCACTGGATCGTCACGCCGTCGCCGCAGCCGGTGTAGTGCCGGCCGATCCCCTCGCCGACGAGGATCCCATCGGCGAGGAGCGCGGTCCGCAGCTCGCCGCCGAGCGGGGTCCGCAGCGCGAACCGGTCGAAGAATGGAGCGCCGGTCCCGATCTGCACGTCCGGCAGCCTCGCCAGACGGTCGGCCAGCGTGTGCGCGCGCGCGACGCCGATGCGCGCCGCCGCGCGCAGCGACCGCGGGCCCATGAGCGCGAGGTACACGGACGCCGTGATCGCGGCGATCGCCTCGTTCGTGCAGATGTTGGACGTCGCCTTCTCGCGGCGGATGTGCTGCTCGCGGGTCTGGAGGGTGTTCACGAAGCCACGCGTGCCGTTCACGTCGACGGTCTGCCCGACGATCCGACCCGGCATCTGGCGCACCAGGGCGTCGCGGCAGGCAATGATGCCGAGATGCGGCCCGCCGAACGACAGCGGGATGCCGAGCGGCTGGCCCTCGCCGACGGCGATGTCCACGCCGAGCGCGCCGGGCGGATCGAGGAGCGCGTTCGCGTGCGGCTCGGTGACCTGGATGCAGAGACCGCCCGCAGCGTGCGCCGCGTCGGCGATGGCGCGCACCCCGACGAGGGCGCCGAACGCATCGGGGTGCTGGACGATGAGGCACGCGGCGCCGGCGGCGTTCGCCGCGAGCTCCCGGGTCGGCACCTCGACGATCTCGAGCTCCGGACCCTTCGCGTACGTCGCGAGCGTCTGGCGGAACTGCGAGAACACCTCGTTCGCGACGACGACGCGCTTGCGGCCAGTGAGGCGGACCGCCATGAGCGCCGCCTCGGCGACCGCCGTCGAGCCGTCGTACATCGACGAGTTCACGACGTCCATCGCGAGGAGCTCGGACATGAGCGACTGGTACTCCCAGATCGCCTGCAGGGTGCCCTGGCTCACCTCGGGCTGGTAGGGCGTATACGCGGTGAGGAATTCGCCGCGCAGCGCAAGCACCCCAACGGCGGCCGGGATGTAACGGCGCTGCACCGGTCCACCGATGAAGAACGGCCCCGCACCGGCGGTGCGGTCGAGGGCCGCGAGCCGCTCCATGTGGACCTGGATCTCCGCCTCGGAGAGGCCCGCGGGCACGCCCATCGCGGGGCCGCGTGCGTCCGCCGGGACCGCCCCCAGCAGCTCGTCGACGCTCGCGATGCCGATCCGCGCGAGCATCGCGGCCCGGTCCGCGTCGGTGTGCGGCGAGTAGGGGTTCTGCCCCACCCCTCCTAGTCCCCTGCTGCGGCGGCGCTCTCGCCGATGTGCGAGCGGTAGTCGGCCGGTGAGAGGAGCGCGCCGAGCTCGCCCTTGTCGGCGAGGCGGACCTTGATCATCCAGCCGTCGCCGTAGGGCTGCGCGTTCACGAGCTCGGGGCTCTCGATGACCTTCACGTTGCGTTCGAGGACCTCACCTGAGATCGGGGCGTACACATCGCTCGCGGCCTTCACCGACTCGACCACCCCGAGCGAGGAGTGCTGCTTGACGCGGGCGCCCTTCTCGGGGAGCTCGACGAACACGACGTCGCCAAGCTGCTCCTGCGCGAAGGCGGTGATCCCGACGGTGGCCGTCTCGCCGTCCACCCGGACCCACTCGTGCTCCTTTGAGTACTTGAGATCGTCGGGGACACTGCTCACGGCGCACTCCTCTTGTAGAACGGCGTCTTCACGACTTTAGCGGGGATGTCCTTGTCGCGGATGCGGACCGCGAGCGCGGTACCGACCTTCGCGAGCTCGGCCGGGACGTAAGCAAGCGCGATGTTCTTCTGCACCGTGGGACCGAACGTGCCGCTCGTGACGTGGCCCACCACCGTCCCGTTCTTCACGACCTCGTGGCCGTGGCGCGCGACCCCGCCGGTCACCTCGAGACCGGCGATCCGGCGCTTCGGGCCGCGCTCTTTGGCCGCCGCGATCGCATCGCGGCCGAGGAACGGCTTGTCGAGCTTGGTCGTCCAGCCGAGGCCGGCCTCGATCGGATCGGTCGTCTCGTCGATGTCGTTCCCGTAGAGCGAGAACCGCGCCTCGAGTCGCAGCGTGTCACGAGCCCCGAGACCGATCGGGATAAGACCGGTCGATTCGCCGGCCGCGAGCAGCCGGGACCAGACCTGCGGCGCGCGGTCGTTATCGACGAAGACCTCGAAGCCGTCCTCGCCGGTGTAACCGGTGCGAGCAACGATCGCGCGCGAGTTCGCCACGCGCGCCCGGGTGACGCCGAATGGCGGCAGACCTTCGATCGACCGCTCGCGCTCCTCGAGGTCGGTGACGGACGAGAGGATCGTCGCGGCCCGCGGTCCCTGGATCGCGATGAGCGCGGTCTCGGCGGATCGATCGTCCAGCCCGACGCCCTTCGGCAGGTGCTTCTGGATGTGGTCGTGGTCCTTGGCGATGTTCGCGGCGTTCACGACCATGAGGTATTCGTCGTCTGCGAGCCGGTACACGATGACGTCGTCGACGATGGTGCCGCGCTCGTTGGTCAGGAGCCCGTAGCGCGCCTGCCCGACCGTGAGTCCCGCGATGTCGCTGGAGACGAGGCCGTCGATCGCCGCCCCCGCTCCGTCGCCGACGAAGAAGAACTCACCCATGTGCGACAGATCGAACAACCCGGCGTTCGTGCGGACCGCCCGATGCTCTGCCACGATGCCGGTGGGGTACTGGATGGGCATCTCGTAGCCGGCGAACTCGACCATCTTGCCGCCGGCGCGCACATGCTCCGCGTGCAGCGGCGTCTGCTTCAGGTCGCTCACGGCTGCGCCGCGAGGGCGCGGTCGAGGACCTCGCGGTACGTGTCGAAGGTCAGCATCCGGCGGGCGTCCGGGATCGTGACCCACCGGACCTCGTCGTACTCGGCATCGTGCAGCGAGGGATGGCCCCCGACGACCTCCATCAGGAAGAAGTGGACGACCTTGTGGATGCGCTCGCCGCCGGCGACGAAGCTGTAGGTCATCTCACCCAGCGGACGCACGATGCGCACGTCAAGTCCGGTCTCCTCGCGGACCTCGCGCAGGGCCGTCGCCTCGAGCGACTCGCCAGGCGTCGGGGTGCCCTTCGGGAACACCCAGGAGCCGTCGTTCATCCGCCCGAGGAGCGCGACCTCCGTGCCGTGCTCGCCTTCGCGCCGGACCACGCCGCCGGCCGCGGTCGCCGTCCGCTGGCGCAGCGGCGGGCGCGCGCGATCACGCATGGTCGACATGATCGCCCTCCAAGCCGCCGGATGAGGAAGACCGTCATTCTGTCACGCTGGCCGCGGCGGCGTAGGCATCGCGCAACGAGGCAGCGACCGTGCGCGCCGACCACGCGGCGTCCGCTCGACGTGCCGCCTCGTGTTGCATCCGCCGCCGCCGATCCCCGTCGTCGAGGAGCACATCGACACAGCCGGCGAGCTCTTCGGCCGATGGCGCGCGCGACGGGAACAGTCCACCGGCCTCGTGCCCGAGCGCCTCGGCGTAGCCGCCGCGATCGGGCGCGACGACCACGCGGCCCGCTGCCGCCGCCTCGCAGAGCGCCAGACCCTGTGTCTCGCTGCGCGAGGCGCTCACGACGACGTCCGCCGCCGCGAAAGCGTCCGCGAGCCCGTCGACGCCCAGCTGACCGGCGAAGACGACCCGCGCCTCGACGCCCGCATCGCGGGCGGCGGCTCGCAGGTCGGCCTCGAGCGGCCCGCTGCCCGCGAACACGAGCACGCTGTCCTGTCCGGCCGAGGCGCGAAGCAGGGCGATGAGATCCAACACGCGCTTCTCGACCGCGAGCCGCGACGCCGAGAGCAGCAGTGGGACGTCCGGCGGCACGCCGAGCCGCGCGCGGCCGCGCGCCGCATCGCCGTGGGTGAGGCGCAGGTCGATCGGCGCCGGCACGACGCGC
>DATCOR010000210.1:0-1574 GCA_036564585.1 Candidatus Limnocylindria bacterium
GCTCTTCGCGGTGAAGCTCACCGCGAAGAGCCGCGACGCGCGCGAGAAGAGGGATTGCGCCGAGACCTCGAGGCCCGGGGCGAACGCGCCGCCCAGGAAGTCGCCGTCGGCGCTGACGACGTCGAAGTTCGTCGTCGTGCCGAAGTCGACGATCACGACTGGGCCGCCGTACCGGCGGTGCGCGGCGAGCGTGTTCGCGATCCGGTCCGCGCCGACCTCGGACGGGTTGTCGACGCGAAGGCGGACTCCGGTCTTCACCCCGGGCCCGATGACGACGGCCTTCCCCTCCATGTAGCGGTCCGCGAGCCGAGTGAAGACCTGCGTGAGCGGCGGCACGACGCTGCCGATCACCAGGGCGTCCATCGACTCGAGCGAGAGGTCCTGCTGCCCCAGGAGCGCGTCGAGCGTGACGGCGAGCTCGTCCTCGGTACGGTCGTGGTCCGTGGCGGTGCGCCACGTCGCGAGAAGCTCGGCGCCTCTGTATGCGCCGATGACGACGTTCGTGTTGCCCGCGTCGATCGCGAGGAGCGTGCCCATGTCAGTCCGCCGGCTCGGTGGCCCCGGTGCGCAAGCCGTGCTTCGCCTTCTTCGCGAGCGCCTTGCCGACGTTCGGCGGCACGAGTCCGTCCACCGCTGCGCCGAACGACGCCAGCTCCTTCACGCGCGACGCCGAGACGAACAGGTACTCCGGCGCGGTCATGAGGAACACCATCTCGAGATCGACGGCAAGCCGGCGATTCATGTTCGCCATCTCGAACTCGAACTCGAAATCCGACAGCGCGCGAATGCCGCGGATGATGAACATCGCGCCGACCTCACGGGCGAACTCCACCTGCAGGCTGTCGAAGGTGCGCACCTCGACGTTGGTCAGCTTGGCGCAGGCCTCCTGCATGAGGGCAACGCGCTCGTCGGCGGTGAACACGGTCTTCTTGGAGAGGTTGCGCCCAACGCCGATGACGACGCGATCGAACAGCCGGGACGCGCGGTCGACGATGTCGAGGTGCCCGTTCGTCGGTGGATCGAACGAGCCCGGATAGATGGCAACGCGTTGTGTAGCCACGTGGTCGCGCCTCCTGTTATCGGTAGTGCACGCCGCGGGTCAAGCCTAACGCCTGGTGAGCGCGACTCCGGAGAGCAGGAGACCGGCCGCGAGCGTGACCGCAGCGGCTGCCGTCGCGATGTCGAGGGCGATGCCGTGTACGACGATGCCGGCCAGACCCGCGCCAAGCAGGCCGCCGGCGATGGCCGCGCCGGCGCGACCGCGCGCCGCGGCGAACGGGACGACGAACACGAGCCCAAGGACGATGCCGCCAAGGGACGCGAAGAGACCGCCGATGAGCGCACCGATGACGATCCCTCCGAGCCACCACGGAAGGCGGCTGGTCAAGCTGCCGCGCTGAAGATCTGCCATTCGTCGGGCACTCCTTTCAGCTGCCGCGTCCCGAGCGGCTCGAAGCGCAAGCCGGAGCCGGCGGTCAGGTCCTTCACCGTGCTTGTCGCGACGACGACGCCCGGGGCAGCTTGCTCGCGCACGCGCTCGGACGCGGCCAGCGCACCGGCGCGCTCGTGGCGGG
>DATCOR010000232.1:0-9043 GCA_036564585.1 Candidatus Limnocylindria bacterium
TCCGCCTCGACCGATCGCCACGGCGTCCGCGGGTCGATGCCGATGGCGAGCGTGTCCTTCGCGGCGTGGATCTCGACGTGGATGTCGTAGCCCGCCTCGTTGTGCCGAAGTGCGGACATCAGGCCGAGCGCGCCGTCCGCGAGCTTCAGCATGACCGCCGACGTGCCGACGTCGCCCATGGCCTCGTATTGCGGCACGCCCTTCGTCGAACCGGTCGCGGTGACCTCGACCACCTCCTCTGCGAAGAGCCAGCGGGTGATGTCGAAGTCGTGGATGAACTGATCCTTGAACTGGCCGCCGGAGGTCTTGATGTACCCGTCGGGCGGCGGCAGCCGGTCGCAGCTCACCATGAGGAACGAGAACACGTCGCCGAGCCGGCCGCTCGCCAGCTCCGCCCGCGCGCGCGTGTAGCCCGCGTCGAATCGGCGCTGGAAGCCGATCTGGAGCCGGCCGTTCTTCTTGTTCACATGCTCGACGATCTCGCGGGTCTCCTTGATCCCGATGGCGATCGGCTTCTCGCAGAACGTGGGCAGGCCCTGATCGATGGCGCGCTTGATCAGTGGTGCGTGGGTGTCGGTCGGGGTCACGATGACCATCGCCTCGGCGTCTCTGAACGCGTCGTCGATCGATCCGACGGCGCGCGCGCCGAGCGGATCGGCCACGTCCTTCGCGCGCGCCGGGTCGGCGTCGTACAGGGTGAGCTGCGAGACGCCCGGTAATGCCGCGAGCATCGCGGCGTGCGACGCGCCAAGGCGCCCGACGCCGAGTACCGAGATCCGCATCGTCCCTCCCGCGTGTGAGCCGCGCCTACTGTACGTGCGATGCGCGAACGGAAGATCGCGGCCGCGCCGATCTCATGGGGCGTCTCCGAAGTCCCGGGCTGGGGAACACAGCTCGCGCCCGAGCGCGTGCTCGCCGATGCGCAGCGACTCGGATTCCGCGCGATGGAGGCCGGCCCGCCCGGCTTCCTTCCCGTCGATGCGCAGGCCGCGGCGCGTGAGCTCGACGGGCATGGCCTTCGGTGCATCGGCGGGTTCGTGACCGCGGTCCTGCATGACCGCGCGCGCCGCGACGCGGAGCTCGCCGCGATCGAGCGGCAGGCCGAGTGGTTGCGTCGTGCCGGCAGCGAGGTGCTCGTGCTCGCGGCCGCAACCGGACGCGACGGCTACGAGGAGCGGACCGAGCTCACCGCCCTCGAGTGGACGACGCTGTTCGAGACGCTGCCCCTCGTCGAGGCGATCGCATCCTCAAAGCGGCTCGACACGGTGGTGCATCCGCACGTCGGCACGGTCATCGAGCAGCCGCAGGACATCGAGCGGCTCCTCGCGCGCTCGCACGTGCGGCTCTGCCTCGACACGGGTCACATCTTCGTCGGCGGCGGCGATCCGGCCGCCGTCGCGCGCGCGGCCGGACGCCGCGTGCGGCACGTCCATCTGAAGGACGCCGACGCCGCGCTCGCCGCGGCGGTCCGCGAACGGCGGCTCTCGTACGCTGCGGCGGTGCAGCAGGGCCTGTTCCGTCCGCTCGGCGACGGCGCCGCGCATATCTCAGACGTCCTCACGGAGCTGCGCAGCGTCGGCTACGACGGGTGGTACGTGCTCGAACAGGACGTCGCGTTGAAGGACGCGAGCGCCGATCCGCTCCCGTGGATCGAGCGCAGCCTGACGTTCGTGAGCGCGCGTGTCTGAGGACCTCGAGCTGATCACCATCGGGCGCGTCGGCGTCGACCTCTACCCGGAGCAGATCGGCGTCCCGCTCGCGAAGGTCCGGACGTTCGCGAAGTCGCTGGGCGGCAGCCCGACGAATGTCGCGGTGGCCGCCGCGCGGCTCGGACACCGGAGCGCGGTCATCACGAAGGTCGGCGATGACGGCTTCGGCACGTACGTGCGCGAGGCGCTTGCCGGCTTTGGCGTCGACACGCGGTACGTCGGCACGGATCCCGTGCTGCGCACGCCCATCGTGTTCTGCGAGATCTTCCCGCCGGACGACTTCCCGCTCCTGTTCTATCGCCAGCCGAAGGCGCCGGACCTCAACATCCGCAGCGAGGAGCTCGACCGTCCGGCCATCGCGCGCGTGCCGATCCTCTGGACGAGCGGCACCGCGCTCTCGGCGGAGCCGAGCCGCGCGGCGACGCTCGAGGCGGCGCGCATCGCGAAGGGCAAGGTGATCCACGACCTCGATCACCGCCCGGCGTTCTGGTCATCGATGCTCGCGGCGCGCGAGGCGGCGACCGCGATCCTCGAACACGCGCAGGTCGTCGTCGGCAACCTCGAGGAGGTTGAGATGGCCACTGGCTCGCGCGACCCCGACGCAGCGGCGGAGGCGCTCCTCGCGATGGGGCCCGAGCTCGCGATCGTGAAGCAGGGACCGCGCGGCACGCTTGCGCGGTCGAAATCGAAGCGCGTCGAGATCCCGGCCGTGCGGATCGAGGTGGTGAACGGTCTCGGCGCGGGCGACGCGTTCGGCGGCGCGCTCGTGCACGGCCTGCTCGCGAGCTGGGACCTGAAACGAGTCCTGTCGTTCGCGAGCGCGGCCGGCGCCATCGTCGCGTCGCGCCTCGCGTGCGCCGACGCGATGCCGACGGCCGAAGAGGTCGAGGCGTTGATCGGGCGGGCCGTCGGTGTCTGAGACGATCGCGCGGCTCACCCGTCTGCGGGCGTCGGATCCGGAGGCCGTCGCGGGCGCGCTCGCGACGCGCGAGCGCGGAATGCTCAGCTTTCCCCGCAAGCTGTTCCTCGTGGCGGCCGATCACCCGGCGCGGGGGGTGCTCGCCGCGGGCGGCGATCCGCGGGCGATGGCCGACCGCGGTGCGTTCCTCGACCGCCTCACCACGGCGCTGGCCCATCCGGAGGTGGATGGCGTGCTCGCGACCGCCGACGTCGTCGACGACCTCGCCCTGCTCGGCGTCCTCAACCAGAAGGTCGTATTCGGCTCGATGAATCGCGGCGGCCTGGCCGGATCCACCTTCGAGCTCGACGATCGCTTCACCGGATACACCGCGGCCGCGATCGCGCGCGACGGTCTGAACGGCGGCAAGATGATGCTGCGCGTCGCCGACGAGGACCCCGGCACCGTGCGGACGATGGAGGCGTGCGCGGCCGCGATCGACGCCCTCGGCGCGCTCGGCCTTCACGCGATGATCGAGGTCTTCGCCTCGCGCACCGTGGAGGGAGTTTCGAGCAACCGTCTTGGGGTCGAGGCCACGATGCGTGCGATCGCGATCGCCTCCGCGCTCGGCGGCAGCTCGGCGCGCACCTGGCTGAAGCTGCCGGTCGTCGACGAACAGGAGCGGCTGCTCTCCGCGACGACCCTGCCGGTCGTGCTCCTCGGCGGCGATCCGAAGAAGGATCGCGACGCGACGTACGAGCGGTGGGCGAAGGCGATGACCCTTCCGCAGGTGCGCGGCCTCGTCGCCGGCCGGACGCTGCTGTACCCGCCGGATGGCGACGTGCGCGCAGCCGTCGATGCCGCCGCGAAGATCGTGCGCGCATGAAGCGGCTCACGATGGCCCAGGCGCTCGTGCGGTTCCTCGCCCAGCAATACGTCGAGCGCGACGGCACCGAGCAGCGCTTCTTCGCAGGGTGCTGGGGCATCTTCGGCCACGGCAACGTCGCAGGGCTCGGCCAAGCGCTCGCGCAATACCCCGAGGCCCTGAAGTACCACCAGGCTCGCAACGAGCAGTCGATGGTGCACATCGCGGTCGGGTACGCGCGGATGAAGGATCGCCTCTCGACCTTCGCGTGCACGACGTCGATCGGCCCCGGCGCGACCAACCTCGTGACCGGCGCGGCGCTCGCCACAGTGAGCCGCCTCCCTGTGCTGCTGCTCCCAGGCGACGTGTTCGCGTCGCGAGCACCGGATCCGGCGCTGCAGCAGCTCGAGGTCCCTTCGCGCGGCGACATGACGGTGAACGACGCGCTGCAGTCCGTGTCGAAGTACTGGGATCGCATCACGCGTCCCGAGCAGATCATCCCCGCGGCGCTGAACGCCATGCGCGTGCTGACCGATCAGGCCGAGACCGGCGCGGTCACCCTCGCGCTCCCGCAGGACGTGCAGACCGAGGCGTTCGACGTCCCCGACGAGTTCCTCGCGAAGCGCGTCTGGCACATCGAGCGGCGCCCGCCCGACGCCGCGGCGTTCGCCCGGGCGATCGAGCTCATCAACGCCGCGCGGCGGCCGCTCATCGTCGCCGGCGGCGGGGTCATCTACAGCGGCGCGACCGACGCGCTGCGGGCGTTCGTCGACCGCAGCGGCATCCCCGTCGCCGAGACGCAGGCCGGCAAGGGATCCCTTCCGTTCGATCACCCGCTCGCCCTCGGGGCGATCGGTGCGACCGGGACGTTCGCCGCGAACCGCATGGCGCGCGACGCGGATCTTGTCATCGGGATCGGTACGCGCTGGACGGACTTCACGACGGCGTCGAAGTCGGCGTTCGAGGGCGCGAGCGTCCGATTCATCAACCTGAACGTCGCCGCGGTCGACGCGTTCAAGCTCGGCGCCCTACCGCTGACGTGCGACGCGCGCGCAGGCCTCGAG
This sequence comes from Candidatus Limnocylindria bacterium, assembly GCA_036564585.1. Classification (GTDB taxonomy): domain Bacteria; phylum Chloroflexota; class Limnocylindria; order P2-11E; family P2-11E; genus UBA4735. Next base: position 4,537 of record DATCOR010000232.1, read on the forward strand.
GCGCTCGCCGCCGCGGAGTGGGTGATCGACGAGCGCTACCGCACGAAGGCCGAGAAGCTGCACGCCGAGTGGGACGCCGAGGTCACGAAGCAATACGCGGTGGATCACGCGCCGCCCGCTCAGAGCGCGGTCATCGGCGCCGTGAATGAGGCGAGCCAGCCACGCGACGTCGTCGTGTGCGCGGCCGGCTCGATGCCGGGCGACCTTCACAAGCTCTGGCGCGCGCGCGACCCGAAGGGCTACGGCGTCGAGTACGGCTACTCGTGCATGGGCTACGAGATCCCGGGCGGCATCGGCACCCGGCTCGCCGCGCCGGACCGCGACGTGTTCGTGCTCGTCGGCGACGGCTCCTATCTCATGTCGCCGGGTGAGCTGACCACCGCCATCTCCGAGGGCGCGAAGCTCATCGTCGTGCTCGTCGACAATCACGGCTTCGCATCGATCGGTGCGCTCTCACGATCGCTCGGCACGAACGGTTTCGGCACGAGCTCCGAGCTCGCGGTCGATTTCGTCGCGAACGCGGCGAGCCTCGGCGCCCGCGCGGTCCGCGCGCGCACGATCGCCGAGCTCCGCGCGGCGCTCAGCGACGCGAAGGCGGCGACCGACTCCACGGTCATCGTCATCGAGACCGACCCGCTCACCGGCGTGCCGAGCTACGAATCGTGGTGGGAGGTCCGCCCGGCCGAGGTCTCCGAGCAGGAGGGCGTGCGCAAGGCGCGGCAGGACTGGTCGGCCAACCAGAAGCGCCAGCGCCGCCACATCTAGTGGAACTTCTTCGTCGCCGGACCGCCGAGCCCGATGCCGAAGGGCGCGTGCTCTCGGTCACGCCGGAGTCGGCCGGATGGCAGTACGTCGGCTTCAGCGCGGTGCGGCTTCGCGCGCGGGAACGCAGGACGTGGTCGTTCGGCGGACGCGAGGTGTGCGTCGTCGTGCTCGGCGGCCCGTGCGTCCTGCGCGCCGGCGCGACGACGGTCGACGCGTCGCACGGACGGGCGTCGCCGTTCGACGGACCGCCGCACGTCCTCTACGTGCCTCCGGGAATGGAGTTCTCCGCGGACGCGCAGGATGGCCCGGTCGATCTCGCCATCGGCTCGGCCCCGGCCCTGGCCGGGCGCCCGGTCCGCGCGTACAAGCCGGGCGACGCGCGGCTGGAAGTGCGGGGGTCCGGGAACATGGAGCGGCGCATCCATCATCTGCTGATGGAGGATCACGAGGCCGAGCGGCTGCTCGTGACCGAGGTCGTGACGCCGGCGGGCCACTGGTCCAGCTATCCGCCGCACAAACACGACACCGACGACCCGCCGCGCGAGACGCAGCTCGAGGAGACGTACTACTACCGGCTGCGCGACCCGCAGCGCGGCTTCGCGATCCAGCGCGTGTACACGGCGGATCGCTCGCTCGACGAGAGCGTCACGGCGCGCGACGGCGATCTCGTGCTCGTGCCGCGCGGCTTCCACACGGTGTCGGCGCCGCCCGGCTATGAGGTCTACTACCTGAACGTGATGGCCGGTCCGCGCCGTGAGTGGAAGGTCACCTTCGATCCGGACCACGAGCGGCTGCGCGGGTGAGGAGGGTCGCATGGCTGCGCTGACCAATCGAGAGATCGTCGAGCAGTTCGTCCAGGCCCAGGCGACCACCGCGGCCGGCCTCGGTGACGAGTATCTCGCCGAGGACCTGATCGAGGACTACCCGCAGTCGGGTGAGCGCATCCGCGGGCGGGCCAATCGCCGGGCGATATTCGAGAACTACCCGGGCCGCGGCGCTCAGGACTTCGGCCCCAATCAGGTGCGCACCGTGGTGGGCGACGACCAGTGGGTCATGACCCCCGCGATGACGCTCGCCCGGGTCAGCGGGTCAGGCGAGCGGTACACGGCCAGCGGCCTGATCACGTACCCGAACGGCGATCAGTGGCACCTCGTCCAGCTCATCGAGCTCCGCGGCGGCAAGATCGCGCGACTGGTCACGTACTTCGCCGCGCCGTTCGAGGCCCCGGCGTGGCGCGCGAAGTGGGTCGAGCGGATGCCGGCGCAGGACTAGGGCCGTCGCGTCCCCTGAGCCGGTGCCGGCACGCCGAGCGCGTACGGTCCCGCGGTGCCGGTCAGCGCTTCGATCTCGCGGGCGCTGAACAGGCGCGGCCGAAGCGCGTCGAGTGCCATCCGGTGCGCCGCTTCGATCGCGTCGAGGGCCTTCCGCCGCATGTCGGCCGGCGCGTCCTGCTGCGAGCCTGCGGATTCGTAGCCGGCGTGGCTCATGTACGCGCCGACGACCGTCTGGAGCGGGCCGGCGGGAAGCCAGGTGGCGAGCTCCGGCAGCAGCCGATCGAAGCTCGAGCGGCTCAGCGGCAGAAAGCTCCCGAGGTCGCGCGCGACGACGACGTTCATGCGATTGATGAGGAGCTCGAAGTACACCGCGCGCCCGGCGTTCATCGCCTGCCGCGCGAACTGGCGGCGCTGCATGTACACGCCGACCAGCAGCCAGCCGATCACGCCTACGGCAGCGCCGATGATCCCCGGCAAGAATCGATCGAGCTCGGCCACCGCCGTATTGTGCGGTCATGACAGCCGATCGGGGGCACACACACGCGGAGACGCGGTTGCGCCGCGAGAAGATCGCGTGGCTCACGACGGTGCGGCGCGACGGCCAGCCGCAGAGCAGCCCGGTCTGGTTCCTCTGGCGCGCCGGTGAGATCGTCGTGTACAGCAAGCCGACCACCCAGAAGGTCCGGAACGTGCAGACCAATCCGAAGGTCGCGGTCCACCTGCGTGACGTCGACGAGGGCAGCGACATCGTGTCGATCGAGGGCACCGCGGAGATCGACGAGTCATATCCATCGGCGGCGGCGATCCCGGAGTACGTCACGAAGTACCGCTCCATGATCACGGACATCAACATGGACCCGGACAGCTTCGCGAAGTCGTACTCGGTGCCGGTCCGCATCCGTCCGACCAAGATCCGCGTCGAATAGGGAGAGCGACATGATCGGCAAGGCGACCCTGGAGATCCGCTACTGCGTCACGTGAGGCTACTTCTGGAAAGCCGCCGGTCTGGCGGCCGAGCTCGCTGAAGGGCACGTCCGCGAGACGGACATCACTCTCACGCCGGTGCACGGCGGCCGGCTAGAGATCTACGTGAACGGCAACAAGGTGTACGACCGCAAGGAGGTCACCGGCGCAGCGGACTTCTACCCATCGCTCAAGGAGATGCGCAAGGCCAAAGACGTGCTCGCCGACGCGATCGCGGCCGCGCCGCCGGTCTAGCGCACCAGCGCGGGCGCTACCAGAGCGCCTTCCGTAGCCGATCCGCGAGCGCCTTCACTTCGGACAGCGGGGCCTGATCGCCCTCGTCCTGCGCCTTCGCCCACAGCCCGAAGATCTTCGGTCCGCGGAATTCCGCAGCGAGCTCGGGTGGCCGCGGCACGACGTGGAAGTGGATGTGCTCGAAGCCCTCGCCCTCGCCGAACAGCGCGATGTACACGCGCGTCGGGTGCAGCGCGGCGGTGAGCGCCTGGCTCACGTGCTGCGCGAGCACCCCGAACCGCGCGCCCTCGTCGCTCGTGAGATCGGCGAACGTCGTGACATGCCGCGATGGCGCGATGACCAGCCAGCCGAGCAGCGGGATCGGCGCGGCGATGTGCTCGACGCGCCAGGTGCCGTCGGCGTGGATCACGCCGCCGGGAGCGGCCGGACGGTCAGCTCGGCAGATGCCGCATTCGGTCGCCATCAGCCACCGTGCGCGGCGTATGCCAGGAGCACGTTGCCATTCTTGAACGTGCGCGTCCGCAGGAGCGTGAGCTTCAGGTCCGCGGTGAGGCCCTGCAGGACGGGCTTTCCGTTCCCGAGCGCGATCGGATTGACCATGATCCGGTACTCGTCGATCAACCCGAGCGCGCCGAGGCTGACAGCGAGATCGGAGCTGCCGATGAGCAGCGCGTCCTTGCCCGGCTCGCGCTTCAGCGCGGCGATCGCCGCGGGGTCGCGCACGACGCGCGTGTTGCTCCATTCGGCGCGCTCCAGCGCCTTCGACACGACGACCTTCGGGAGCCCGTTCATCTTGCCGGCGACGATCGGATCCGACGCGATCGCTTCCGGGGTGGGCCAGTACCCGACCATGCCCTCATAGGTCTTGCGGCCGAACACGAGCGTGTCCATGCGGTCCAGCTGCTCGATCGCGAAGTCGTTGAACTCCTCGTCGGTGTTGTGCCAGTCGATCTCCCACGGACCGCGTTCGTAGAACCCGTTCGCCGTGGTCATCATGAAGAAATACAGCTTCTTCATCGCCGCCCTTTCATAGCCGCCTTCACCAGGCCGGGGATGTCGCTGGGGGCGGTCGCGACCGGGATGCTCGCGGCCTCGAATGCCGCGACCTTCGACTCGGCCGTCCCGGAGTTCCCGGAGACGATCGCGCCGGCGTGGCCCATGCGCTTGCCGGGCGGAGCAGAACGTCCGGCGATGAACGCGACCGCCGGCTTCTTGCCGAACGCGCGCATGTATTCGGCCGCGCGCTCCTC
>DATCOR010000244.1:0-10907 GCA_036564585.1 Candidatus Limnocylindria bacterium
TCTCCACACCGTCGGTCTCGAGCCGCGCCGCGAGCCGCTTCAGCAACGGCTGTTCGGCGGTGCCACCGTACCCGGGGGCTAGGACCGCGCAGGTCATTTCTTCGCGGGTGCCTTGCTCTTCGTGACCGCCTGCTTCGCGGCAGAGGCAGGGGCCCCTGAGGCGCGTAGCGCGCCGGTCGTGAATACCTTCGACGGCAGCTTCTGCGCGAGCTTCAGTGCGGGTGCGAGCAGGTCGCCGACCGTCGCAAGTCGATCGGGCAGGTTGGCGATCGTGAACGCGTCGGGCCGTCCGAGACCGTCGATCTCGTCCCATCGCAGCGGCGCGCTGACCGGCGCGCGGCGGATCGGCCGCACGCTGTACGGGCCGGCGGTCGTCTTCCCGCGCACGTTCTGCAGGTAGTCGACGTAGATCCCGCGGCGCTCCTTCTTGGCGAAGGTCAGCGTGACGAGCTTCGGGGCTTTTTTCTGCGCGGCCCTGCCGACCTCCTCGACGAATCCGCGCGAGTCCTCGAACGAGTAGCGGCGGGCGATCGGCACGAGCACGTGGATGCCGCGTGAGCCGGTCGTCTTCGGGAACCCCTCGAGGTCGATCGAGTGGAGGATGTCGCGGACGATGAGCGCGGTCTCCTTCACCTGGGCCCACGTCGAGCCGGCCGCGGGATCGAGGTCGATCATCGCGAAGTCGGGATTGTCGGGCTTGTCGATGCGCGAGAGCCACGGATGGATCTCGATGGCCGTGTAGTTGGCCATCCAGACGAGGGTGGCGAGATCGTTGCCGAGGACGTAGTCGATGCCGCCCTCACGGTCGGCGGCCGTGTCGGTCCAGCTCTTGATCCAGCGCGGCGTGAAGCTGGGCTTGTCCTTCTGGTAGAAGCTCGGCCCGCTGATCCCGTCGGGGAACGGCTTCAGCGTGAGCGGGCGATCGCGGATCACCGGCACGAGATACGGCGAGACCTCGGTGTAGTACTTGATGAGGTCGGCCTTCGTGTAGCCGTCCTCGGGGAACAGCACCTTCTCGAGGTTCGTCAGCTTGATGTCGTGCCCGCCTATTTCAAGAATCGCTGGCGTACGCGCCTTCCGCGATGAATCCACGTTCGTCTTGGGTCCCTCTTCCTTTGCGGCCTTCTCGGCGCTGCGCTGCGCCTCCCTGGCCGACGCGGCAATCTCCTGGCCAGTGCACTCCTTCGGATCGACGTCCGAGCGAAGGCCGAGATAGACGGGATGGCGGAGGGTGCCGTCGCGGGTGAGCTCGACGTACCGGACCTCGCAGACAAGATCGGGGAAGCACCACGTCGCCGGCTGATTCACCTTGGGCGCGACCGCGAACGGCGACGTCGGCGCCTGGTGCTCCTTCAGCGTCCCGAGCAGATCTCGGAGCGTGCGATCGTCGAAGCCCGTGCCGACGTGGCCGGCGGGGATGAGCTTCCCATCGCGATAGATGCCGACGATGAGCGCGCCGAGCGTCGAGTGGCGGTCGCCCTGGCCGGCGGTCCAGCCGCCGATGACGCAGTCCATGGCCTTGAACGCCTTCACCTTCACCCACGCGGCGGACCGGCCGCTCACGTACGGCGCGTCCAGCCGCTTCGCGACGATGCCCTCGAGCCCCTGCTCGCGCACCGCGTTGAACAGCGCGATCCCCGACCCCGGAAAGCCCTCCGAGAGCCGAATCGCGCCCATCGGCTCGAGCGCGGCCTCAAGGCGCTGCCGCCGCTCGCGGAGCGGCCGGCGGGTCAGGTCCTCGCCGTCGAGATAGAGGAGATCGAAGACCTCGTAGACGATCGGCACGCTCTTCCGCAGCCGGTTCACAGCGCTCTCGTCGCGCTGATGCATCCGCGGCTGCAGCCGCTGGAACGACGGCACGCCCTTCTCATCGAGCGCGACGACCTCGCCATCGAGGATCGCCTGATAGCCGCCGGTGAGCGCCTCGGCCACGCCGTGCGCCTCCGGGTATTGCTTCGTGCAGTCGAGCAGGTTGCGCGTCTGCAGCCGGACCTCGCCGCCGTCGACGAACGCGAGCGTGCGGACGCCGTCCCACTTCGCCTCGTAGGTGAACTGCGGCGAGTCGAACGGCTCGTCAGCGGTGATCGCGAGCATCGGCTCGATCTTGCGGTCGAGCGGAGCGTCCTTGGGCGGCGTGCCGTGCATGATCATCAGCCAGTCACGGCCCTCGTGCGCGGTGGTCTGCACGATCACGTACTCGCCGACGAGGCGCGTGCCATAGAACTGGATCTTGTACTCGCCGCCCTTGCCGCCCGAGCCGGGCTTCTCGAGCAACAGGTCGTACGTGCCCTGGTCCCAGATCGTCATCGTCCCCGCGCCGTAGCCATCCGGGATGACGCCGTGGAACGTGAGGTACTCGATCGGGTGGTCCTCGGTGTGGACCGCGAGGCGGCGCTTGCCCGCGACGAGCGGCGGGCCCTGCGGCACCGCGAACGATGCGAGCACCCCGCGCATCTCGAGCCGCACGTCCCAGTGCAGCCGCGTCGCGTGATGGCGGTGCACGACGTACCGGGGCCGCGCCGGCGCCGGCTGCAGCGTGCCCTTCGGCTCGGGGGTCTTCTTGAAATCCCGCTTCTTCTGGTATTCGGTCAGACTCACGGCCTACGCATTGTCAGGGGAGGAGCCCATGTCGTCGTTCACCGATCTCGCCGACACCTTCCTGCAGGAGGAGTTCGCCGAGTCTCCGGTGCTTGCGAGCAGCCTCGGCCTCACCGCCTACGACGAGCGCCTCGACGACCTCTCCGCTGACGCGTTCCGGCGCCATGAGGAACGGTCAAGCGCGTGGCTCAAGCGGTTCCGCGCGCTCCCGGATGACAGCCTGTCGGCGGCCGAACGGATCGACCGCGATCTCGCGAGTGCGATCCTTCGCGGGCGCGAGCTGGTCGCGCCGCAGCGCAGCTGGCAGAAGCAGCCCGCGACCTATCTGAATCCCGGCCTGCAGGGGGTGTTCTCGCTGTTCCTCCACCGGCTGCGTCCGGAGAAGGACCTCGCCGACGCGGCGCGCGCCAGGCTCGCCGAGGTTCCGCGGGCGCTGCGTCAGGGGATCGACAACCTCGACTTCACGATCGTCCCACGGATCTACGTCGACCGGGCCATCGGGCAGGCTCGCGCCGCGGCAAAGTACGCGCGGGAGCTCGTCCCGGAGGAAGTCAAGGATCCGCCTCTGCGCGAGGCCCTCGCGGCGGTCGGCGCGGAAGCCGGCGACGCGTTCGACGCGTTCGCGGCGTTCCTACAGGAGAAGAAGGAGAAGGCCGTGGGCGACTACGCCGTCGGCGAGGCGCTCTACAGCGCGCTGCTCCGCGAGAAGGAGCTGCTCCCGTACGACGCGCGCGCCCTGCGGGAGCGCGGACAGGAGCAGTACGACCTCCTGGCGGCGGAGGCGCGCCGGATCGCGAAGGAGATCTCGGGCAGCGAGGACTGGGCCGGACTCCTCGAGAAGCTCAACCGGGTGCACGCGCCGACGCCGGAGGCGATGCGCGACGAATACGCGGAGTGGACCGAGCGCGCCCGCTCGTTCCTGCGCGACACCGGCCTCGTGACGCTGCCTCCTGGCGAGACCTGCACCGTCGAGCCGTCGCCGCCGTTCCAGCGGCCGATCCTCGCCGTTGCCTCGTACAACCGGCCGCCGGCGTTCAGCGATTCGCTCGCCGGCCACTTCTTCGTCCCGTATCCGCCGGACAACACGCCGCCGGAGGAAGTGCAGAAGCGGCTCGAGGGGAACTGCAGCGCGGGCATCCCCACGACCGCGGTGCACGAGGCCTATCCCGGACATCACTGGCACCTCGTGATGGCGCACTTCAACCCGTCGAAGCTGCGGCAGGTCTTCAACACGCCGTACTTCTCCGAGGGCTGGGCCCTCTACGCGGAGCGGGTCATGCGCGAGCAGGGCTTCTTCACCGACCCGAAGCACCTCCTCTATCAGTACGAGGCCACGATCTTCCGCGCGGCGCGGATCATCGTCGACACCAGCCTTCATCTCGGGGAGATGACCTTCGACGAGGCCGTCAGATTCATGGTCGAAAAGGGGAACCTCACCGAGCCGAACGCCCGCGCCGAGGTCGGCCGCTACTGCTCGTGGCCGACGCAAGCGTCCGCATATCTCACCGGCATGCTCGAGATCATCGACGTCCGGACCCGCTGGCTCGCGAAGCGCGGCCAGGCCGACGTCGCGGCGCTCCGCGAGTTCCACGACAAGCTGACCTCGAGCGGCGCGATGCCCACCAGCCTCGCGGAGCGCGCGCTGGCGATCTAGATGGAGCGGATCCTGGCGGTCATCGCGATCGCGCTGGTCGTCTGGATCGGCCTGATCGTCGTGCTCATCGTCCTCGGCCGGCGCGCGCTTGCCCGCGAGCTCGCCACACTCGTCCCGAACCTGGCACGGCTCTTTGCGGGCCTGGTGCGCGATCCGCGGGTGCCGCTCCGGGCGAAGGTCGTGCTCGGCGCGACCGCGCTCTACCTCGCGATGCCGATCGACGTCGTTCCCGACTTCATCCCGATCGCGGGCTCGCTCGACGATGCGATCGTCGCCGCGTTCGCGCTGCGCTTCGTCGTGCGGGCGTCATCTCCGGAGATCGTGGCCGAGCATTGGCCCGGCGACCCCGCGACGCTGCGCCGGATCCTCTGGCTCGCCCGCCCCTAGCGCCGCTTGACCACTTGACCACTTGACCACTTGACCACTTGACCGGGGGTTGTACGCTGCGCGCTGCAAGCTGCGCGACACAGGGCGGAGGTGAGCGGAGTGCCACGGTCCATTTGGAAAGGCTCGATGCAGTTCGGGATGGTGAACATCCCGGTGCGGCTGTATCTCGCGACCGAAAGCTCATCGAAGGTCTCGTTCCACCTCCTCTGTCCCGACCACAAGTCGCGCATCAAGAACAAGCGCTGGTGCCCCGAGGGGGATCACGAGGTCGCCTGGGGTGACGTCGTCCGCGGCTACGAATACGAGAAGGGCAGCTACGTGATCCTGACCGACGAGGACCTCGAGAAGCTGCCGCTCGAATCGAGCAAGGCCATCGACATCACCGGATTCATCAAGGACGAGGAGCTGCCGGGGTCGCTCTACTACCAGAGCGCCTACTACCTCGAGCCCGAGAAGTCGGCCCAGAAGCCGTACGCCCTGATGAAGAAGACCCTCGAGAAGACCGGGCAGATCGCGATCGCGAAGTTCGCGCTCCGCGACCGGGAGCGGCTCGTGTCCGTGCGCTCGCTTGACGGCGCCATGGTCATGAACACCCTGCATTGGCCCGATGAGATCCGGAACACCGAGGACCTCGAGCTCCCGACCGATGTGAAGGTCTCGCCCGCTGAGCTGAAGATGGCCGAGAACCTGGTCGGCATGATGGCGATGGCGTTCGACCCGTCCGAGTTCCGCGACGAGTACAAGAAGGCCCTCGAGAAGGTCGTCGAGGCGAAGGTCGAAGGCCGCGAGGATCTCGTGGAGGCGCCGGAGCCAGAGGCCGAGACGACGGTCGTCGACCTCATGTCCGCGCTCAAGGCGTCCGTCGCGAAGGCGAAGGAAGACGAGAAGAAGGGTGGCCGCGCGGGCCGCGGCGGTCACGAGTCGCTCGTCCACAAGAAGACCGCCGCGAAGGAAAAGTCCGCGCGGAAGAAGGCGTCGTAGCGGAGAGATAGCCGCAAGCGCGGGTCGCATACTCGAGCAGATGAGCAGAGCGGCCCGCGCCGGGTCCGACCACCCGACCCTCCTCGACCCGCCCGCGGCCCAGAGCGCCCTGCCGCGAACGCTCGCGCCGATGCGGCCGCGCCTCGCCGCACAAGGCTTCAACTCGCCGGACCACCTGTTCGAGCTCAAGTGGGACGGGATCCGCGCGCTCGTTTCGCACGACCGCGCGGGGTTGCGGATCGTCGACCGGAACGGCGGCGACCTCCTGCCGGCGATCCCCGAGCTGCGGACCCTGCGCCTTCCCGAGGGCACGCTGCTGGACGGCGAGATCATCGTGTGCGACTCGCGCGGCCGGCCGAGCTACGACCTGCTGGTCGGCCGGCTCGGCCCGAAGGCCTCGAAGCGCGGCAAGGGCCCGCTCTTCGTCGCCTTCGACCTCCTCTACGACGAGGGCAAACCGCTCCTCGGGCTTCCGCTCGAGCGGCGCCGCGAGCGGCTCCAGGCGCGCGACCTCGCGCAGAAGGGTCTCGTGGTGCCCGAGCACCTCGAGAACGACGGCGAGCCGTTCCTCGAGGTGGTGGCCGAATACGAGCTCGAGGGCGTCGTGGCGAAGCGCCGCGACGGCAAATACGTGCCGGGAACGCGCAGCGCGGACTGGCTGAAATGCCTGGTGTCGCCGCGCGCCGACGTCGTCATCGGCGGGCTCGTGCTGGACGAGCGGCGCGGCGCGCGGGCGCTGCTCTGTGGCTGGATGAACGACAACGGCGCGCTCACGTACGCCGGCGAGGCCTATGTCCCGCCCTACCTCGGCGAGTGGGTCGACGCTGCGACGCGTAGCTTTCGCACCGACGGCTCGCCGTTCCTCGGCCCGTTCCCGCTGCGCCCGGGGATGGTGTGGCTGCGCCCGAGGCTCGTTGCGATCGTCGACCACGAGAGCGTCGAGCGCGGCGTGCTGGTCGACGCGCAATTCCGGGCCCTTCGCTTCGACGCCCGGCTCGACGACTGCCGCATCGAGGTGCCGGTGGAGGTTCCGGAATATCCGCCGACCGGCGGTCCAGATCGGCCGCGGCTCATCCTCCTCCACGCGCTTCCATTCAAGTTCGATTAGGCGCGCGGCCTCGCGCTACAATTGGAAAAACCCCGGAGGTCAGCGCCCGTGCCGAAGTTCGTGTTCGTGACCGGAGGGGTCACCTCCTCCCTTGGCAAGGGCATCACCGCCGCGTCGCTCGGTCGCATCCTCGCGGCCCGCGGTCTGGCGGTCGCCTCGCTGAAGATGGACCCCTACCTCAACGTCGATCCCGGGACCATGTCGCCCTACCAACACGGTGAGGTCTTCGTGACGGAGGACGGTGCCGAGACCGACCTCGACCTCGGTCACTACGAGCGGTTCATCGACCGCAACGTCACCCGTGCCTCCAACCTCACGACCGGCCAGATCTACAACGCCGTGATCGCGAAGGAGCGCCGCGGCGACTACCTCGGCGCGACCGTGCAGGTCATCCCGCACGTCACGAACGAGATCAAATCGCGCATCCACCGGGTCGCGCGCGAGGCGCAGGCCGAGGTCGTGGTCGTCGAGGTCGGCGGCACGGTCGGCGACATCGAGTCGCTGCCCTACCTCGAAGCGATCCGCCAGTTCCGGAACGACGTCGGGCGCCAGAACGTGATGTACATCCACCTCACCCTCCTCCCACGGGTCGTCGGCGGCGAGCTGAAGACCAAGCCGACGCAGCACTCGGTCAAAGAGCTGCGGTCCATCGGCATCCAGCCCGACGTGATCATCGCCCGGGCCGACGTTCCGATCGACGACGAGCTTCGCGAGAAGATCGCGCTGTTCTGCGACGTGAAGATCGACAACGTCGTGTCCGAGCCGGACGCCTGGTCGATCTACGCCGTCCCCCTCATGCTCGAAGAATCCGGCGTCGGGAAGATCGTCGTCGAAGAGCTCGGGCTGACCGAGCGCGCGACCGAGCCCGACCTGCGGGAGTGGCAGGCGCTGGTCGAGAGCATCAAGACCGCGCGTATCCCGCTCGAGATCGGGCTCGTCGGGAAGTACATCGAGCTCCGCGATGCGTACCTGTCGGTGGCCGAGTCGATCCGGCACGCGAGCTGGGCCGCGGGCTGCGACGTGAAGATCCGCTGGATCGACAGCGAGAAGCTGGAGCACGGCGGGGATACCGAGCCGCTCATGGGACTCGATGGGATCGTCATCCCGGGCGGGTTCGGCTACCGCGGTATCGAGGGAAAGGTCCAGGCCGCACGGTTCGGCCGCCAGCAGCAGATCCCGACTCTCGGCCTGTGCATGGGCATGCAGTGCATGGTCATCGAGCTCGCCCGGACCGCGCTCGGGACGGACGACGCGAACTCCACGGAGTTCGACGCGTTCACGCCGCACCCGGTCATCGACCTGCTGCCCGAGCAGCGCGACGTGAACGACAAGGGCGGCACGATGCGCCTTGGCTCGTACCCCTGCGTCCTGGCGGATGGCTCGCTTGCCCACCGCGCGTACCGCCAGCCGATCGTGCTCGAGCGGCACCGCCACCGCTGGGAGTTCAACAACGCCTATCGCGAGCTCCTCGGCAACCACGGCATGCGCTTCAGCGGCCTGTCGCCCGATGGCCGGCTCGTCGAGATCTGCGAGCTCGAGGGACATCCGTTCTACCTGGGCACGCAGTACCACCCGGAGTTCCGCTCGCGGCCGAACCGGCCGCATCCGCTGTTCGTGTCATTCATCCAGGCGGCCCTCGAGTACGCGCGCGCAAGTGGCCGGGCCGAAGCGCGGGCACCGCACCTGCAGGAGACACCGGCGTGAAGCTGTTCCTCGACACCGCGGAGTTCGACGAGATCAAGCAGGGCGTCGAGTGGGGCGTGGTCGACGGCGTCACGACGAACCCGACGCTCATCGCGAAGGCCGGGCAGGACCACGAGACCCAGGTGAAGAAGATCTGCGGGATCGTGGGGAACGTCTCGGCCGAGGTCGTCAGCGAGAAGAAGGACGACATCCTGGTGGAGGGCCGGCGCCTCGCGTCGTGGCACAAGAACGTCATCGTGAAGGTGCCGATGACCCCGGACGGGCTCGCCGCCGGGAAGATCCTCGCAGGCGAGGGCACCCGGATCAACGTGACCCTCTGCTTCAGCGTCAACCAGGCGCTGCTCGCCGCGGCGATCGGCGCGTACATCATCAGCCCGTTCGTCGGACGGGTCGACGACATCAACGAGGATGGAATGATCATCGTCCGCGACATCGTCTCCGCGTACCGGCAGCAGGACATCAAGACCAAGGTCCTTGCCGCGAGCCTGCGGGGACCGCTGCACGTGTCGCAGGCCGCGCTTGCCGGGGCGGACATCGGGACGATGCCGTTCAGCGTGCTGCAGGCGATGTTCAAGCACCCGCTCACCGACGCGGGTCTGAAGCGCTTCAAAGAGGATTACCTCCGGAGCCAGGAGGCCAGGCCGGCGCAGCCGGAGGCGGTCGCGAAGCGCTAGCGATCTAGCGCCGCGGCGGCTCCCCCACCACGAGCTCGCGCGGATCGGCGGCCTGGATCCCGCACAGGTCGAGCACGCACAGGGTCATCGCGAGCTTCTCCTCGATCCGCCCGGTCTTGATCGCGAGGTCGGTCGCGTAGAGCACCTCGTAGGCGCGGATGACATCAGCCCGGCTGATCCGCCGCGCGAACGCCTGCCACTTCCCGATCGCGTAGGCCGAGCTGCGGATGGCCTTCGCGCTGCGCTCGGCGTCAGCGTTCGACCGCATCGCCGACGCGAACAGGAGCACCCGGAACTGCCACAGCAGGAGCGCGATGATCTGCTGCGGCGCCTGGCCCTCGGCGAGCAGCGACTCCAATCGGCGGATCGCGGTCTCCGAATCACGCCGCACGACCGCCTGGGTGAGCTCGAAGATGTCGGACTCGATCGCACCGCTCACGAGGGCGCGCACGTCCGCGCCGGCCACGCGCGCGCCGGCCGCGAACGCCCCGAGCTTCGCGAGCTCCTGATCGATGCGCTCGCTATCCGGCCCGACGGCGGCGCCGAGCTCGTTGATCGCGTCCGGGGCGACCTCGACGCCGAGGAGCGTGGCGCGCGCGGCGATCCACCCGCCCAGCTCCTGCGGCAGGAGGCGCGCGATGTGCTCGATCACGCCGCCGGCGGCCTCGACAGCGGTGGGCAGGTCCGCGGCCGTGGGGTCTGGGGTGGTGGATTTGGCCTTCGGCGCCGCGCGGCGCGTCCGCGTCTGGATCTTCGCCTCGCTCACCAGCACGAGCGCCGCCTCGGGCGGGAAGCGGCTGACGACATCCGTCTCCTTGAGCGCCTCGGCGTGCTCGACCACGACGATCCGCTGCTCGTCGACGGCGTCGAACAGACCCTGCGAGCGCCCGGAGAGCTCGATGAGCGCGGCGGCACCGGGCTCGCGGGCGTCATGGCGGCTCAGCCCGAGGGGACTGCCGAGATCCGTCGACCGCCGGGTACGAAGGTCCGACGGTCGCTCGTCGCCCGTGGTCAGCGACGCGACGAGCTCGGCGGCGCGCAGCCGCGCGCGATACGGATCCTCGCCGTGGATGAGATAGAGGGAGCGTCCCCGTCGTGTCGCCGGCATGCGATCGAGCCTAGCGGGGCAGCTGCGGGATCCCCTGCGGGCGGGGCGGCGGCAGCCCGTTCGCGTGCGCGTGCACGACGATCCGGCTGCCGTCCATGGTGAGCTCGACGGTGCCGTCGCGGTCGGTGCGGTACGTGGGCACGCCGGCGAGCGCTGCCAGGGTCTCGGGCGTCGGATGGCCGTAGCGGTTGTTCAGCCCGGCGGAGATGAGCGCGACCTCCGGATGCACCGCGCCGACGAGGGCGCTCGCGTACGGCGTCGCGGCCCCGTGGTGTGGAGGCACATAGACGCGTGCACGCAGCGCATCCGGAGCGAGCAGTAGATCCGCCTGCGCGGCCTCGGTCGCGTCGCCGCTGAACAGGACCGAGACCGGTCCGAGCTCCAGGCGCAGCACGAGTGATGGCACGTCGACGAGCGGATCGTCGTTCGGCGCGAGCACCCGGATCCGCGCGAGACCGAGCGTCACGACGGACCCAACGCCGACGTCCGCACGGGCGATGTGGTGGGCCTGGATACGGGCGTTCCAGGCGCTCGCGAGCGGACCGGCGTTGAGACCGCGCGGCGCGACCGCGAGCCCGACGTCGTACCGGTCGAGCACCGCCACGAGGCCGGCACCGTGATCGAGGTGCGCGTGCGTGAGCGCGACCAGGTCGATGCGCCGCCGCCACGGCGGGAGGCTCGCGCCCAGCTCGG